>JBEBTR010000090.1:0-13567 GCA_040393725.1 Sphingobacterium endophyticum
CGTAAATTACGTTGGAGAAAATCTACTTCCAGGTCAAATTGGACAGTTTTTCGTAGTCCTATCATTTGGAGCTGCATTATTATCCTTCATTTCCTATTTCTTTGCTACAAAATATCCTGAAGAAAAATCGTGGAAACAATTGGGGCGTATCGGATTTTGGCTAAATGCATTATCCATCGTTGTCATTGGTGCTACACTATTTTATATTATCTATAATCATTTATTTGTCTATCACTATGCCTATGCGCATTCATCGATGACCCTTCCAACCCATTATATTATTTCATCATTCTGGGAAGGACAAGAAGGGAGTTTTTGGTTATGGATGTTTTGGCAAGTGGTTATGGGAATAATCCTTGTTTTTAAAGCGAAAAGCTGGGAAAGTCCGGTTATGACCTTTGTGATGCTTTGTCAATTATTCCTAGCATCGATGTTATTAGGAGTTGAAATATTCGGATCTCGAATTGGAAGTTCTCCATTCATTTTATTACGTGAAGCGATGGACTGGCCGATATTAAAAGATGCTAATTATTTGAACATGATTAAGGATGGTCGCGGGTTAAATCCATTATTACAGAATTATTGGATGGTTATTCACCCTCCTACTTTATTTTTAGGTTTTGCTTCGATGATCGTACCATTTGCCTATGCTGCAGCAGGACTTTGGCAAAAACGTTATAAAGAATGGATCAATCCAGGCTTGCCATGGGCGCTTTTTGCGGTGATGATCTTAGGAGCTGGAATTATCATGGGCTCTTTCTGGGCTTATGAAGCATTAAACTTTGGTGGATTCTGGGCTTGGGATCCTGTAGAAAACGTTTCTATTATCCCTTGGTTAACCTTAATTGCTGCCGTACACGTCATGGTAGCTTATAAGAATACTGGTCACGCCTATTTTACGGCAGTATTCTTAGCGATGATCAGCTTTGTTTTAGTGATTTATGCATCTTACCTAACGCGAAGTGGTATTTTGGGAGAAACTTCTGTTCACTCTTTCACCAGTTTAGGTATGTCAGGTCAGCTGATTATCTTCAATTTGATTTTCTTAATCATTATGATCGTTTTATTGGTTGCCAGGAAAAAAGAAATGCCTAGCACCAAAAAAGAGGAAGAGATTTATTCTCGAGAATTTTGGTTATTTATTGGAGCATTAGTATTAACGGTTGCTTGTGTTCAGATGATTGCTACGACTTCCATACCGGTATTCAATGCTTTGTTTGGAACAAAGGTAGCCCCTCCTATTGATCCAATTCCACATTATAATAAATGGCAAGGTGCATTTGCAGTGGTTGTCATGTTATTAACTGCCTTTACCCAATTCTTAAAATATAAGCGTACTGACAGCAAAAAATTCTGGGCAGCAACAATTGCCTCATTAATTTTTGCATTAATCATATCCGCAGTTGTCGTGTACTTTACTCATATCTACACGAACATTATGTTTATCCTGCTTACCTTCACCTCAATCTTCTGTATTTTGGTAAACTTGCGAGTGTTAGGAGATTCATTCAAAGGAAAATGGCGTTTAGCAGGTTCAGCAGTTTCTCATATCGGTTTTGGATTATTGTTGATTGGAGCATTGATTGCTGCTGCAACGAATGAAGTTATTTCAGTAAACAACAGTAATTACATTGCTGTTGCAGGATTTGACCAAGTAGAAAAACCCGGGGACAACTTATTTCTCACAGAAGGAGAGCCTGTCAATATGGGGAAATATAAGATCACCTATATTGGCGATTCAGTAGCAAGACCCAATGTATTTTACAAGATTCGATACGAAGAAGTAGATGAGGAAACTGGAAATGTAAAAAAATCATTTGTTCTAAAGCCATTTGCGCAAAACAATCCGCAGATGGGAGGTTTAATTGGAACTCCTGGAACAAAACATTTCCTTACCCATGATATTTATACTTTAATTACTGCTGCAGCCTCCGATTCACAGAAACCGGCACAAGCTGAAGAACAAGGCGGCTCAGCTGGATTTGAAGAATATGATGAACCAGCCACATACGAAGTAAATATTGGTGATACATTACGTTATAGAAACGGGTTTTATGTAATCCAAGGTCTTAATAAAGACGCTAAATTGGAAAACATGCCTAAAGCAGAAGACGACATTTTGGTTGGAATGAAAATCAAAGTTGTTGCGGCTGACGGAAAGGAATCATTAGTTGAACCAGTTTTCTTAATAAAAGGCGGAAATACATTCGATTTTTACAAGGACGTTCCTGAACAGGGCCTTCGTTTTAGATTTACGAAGATTATGCCTGAGAAGAATAAGCTGGAATTAATGGCCTATCAAAAACCTCTTCCTGAAAAAAAATGGGTTGTTTTTAAAGCGATAAAATTCCCTTATATCAATTTCTTCTGGTGTGGTACTATCGTTATGACCATCGGTTTTGGAATGGCCATTTACAGAAGATTAAAGGACAATAAAATTAAAGATTCTAAAGAAGTAGCATAATGAAGATTGTCCTGATTGGAAGCGGTAATATTGCCACCCATTTAGGGAAAGCATTTGCTGATGCCGGACATCAAATTATGCAAGTATATAGTCATACAATAGCCAATGCACATGCGTTGGCTATTGCTCTTTCAAGTGAAGGGATCGCCGATTTAAAGGATATCAATCAAGGAGCAGATTTTTATCTGCTGGCGGTATCGGATCATGTTCTGAGTGAAGTAGTAGATTCTCTTCCAAAAGAAATAACTGGAGTTGTGGCTCATTGTTCAGGAGGAACAGATATTTCCCTTCTATCCCAGTTTAAAAGTTACGGTGTCATTTATCCTATACAGAGCTTTTCTAAACATAAGGATTTGGATCTTCAGCATACACCCTTTGCGGTGGAAGCAAATAATACGAATTCATATGAGCTTTTGTATGGATTAGCAAGTGAGATTACGGATCATGTATTCCCATGTAATTCACAGCAAAGACTAGCTTTACATGTATCTGCTGTATTCGCAAATAACTTTAGCAATGCTCTATTTCAGATTGCATTTGAATTGTTAAGAGCGCATGATTTATCATTTGATCTAATTCGGCCCATTATTCGAGAAACGGCAGAAAAGGTACAAAATCATGAGCCGAAGGACGTTCAGACAGGTCCTGCAGTAAGAAATGACAAAACTACGATGTCAACACATTTCAACTTTATTAGTTCCCATCCTGATTGGCAACTTATTTACCAAAAAATGTCAGACCTTATTATTAAAACAAGAGAGAATAATTCATAAAATTAGGAATTCGGTAAATCGTATTTCTTATTGTTTATTTTTTCTTAATACCCTTTGAACTTGCTAATTTTGCATGCAAATAACCGGTTAGGAGGTTCACTGCTTTTATGGCACATTTATAGCGGAACCTAAACTGTGGTAAAATAAATTATAATTAGTTTAGCATAATAATAACATCATGCAGGTAAGAAAACTCATCCTTGGGACTATTATTTTAATCAATTTAATAATCATCTCCTTTGGTATAATCTTCACACCAAAATGGTTCTGGTTACTACTTATACCATTTCCACTTTTAATTATCGCTTTGTATCATAGTTTTCAAACAAAGCATGCGATCTTAAGAAACTATCCATTGGTTGGGTATTTTCGTTATTTTTTGGAATCAATCCGTCCTGAGTTAAGACAGTATTTTTGGGAATCAGACACCGATGGCAGACCGTTCAACAGGCGTCAGCGTTCTATTGTCTATCAGCGTGCAAAAAACCAAAGGGAAACCGTTGCCTTCGGTATGCAGAGTGATCCTCAGGCTGTAGGAAACGAATGGGCAGCTCACAGTATTTTTCCTGTTCATATCGAAGATCACAATCTTCGCACTATGGTAGGGAACAGTTCATGTAAACAGCCATATAGCTTAAGTGTATTTAACATTTCGGCAATGAGTTATGGTGCGTTGAGCCGTACAGCAATTACAGCATTGAACAAAGGCGCTGCCTTGCAAAACTTTGCTCATAATACAGGAGAAGGTGGTATCAGCCAATACCATATCAGTGGAGGAGACTTAATTTGGCAAGTTGGAACAGGATATTTTGGTTGTCGTGATGAAAATGGATATTTTGAACCTAATCTATTCCGAGAGAAATCCACCCGACCGTACGTTAAGATGATAGAATTAAAGTTATCACAGGGTGCAAAACCTGGGCATGGAGGTATTCTTCCGGCGGCTAAAAACACACCTGAAGTTGCAGCAATCCGTCACGTCGTACCGGGAACTGATGTCATGTCTCCACCTGCACACAGTTCATTTAAAACTCCAGTTGAAATGATGCATTTCATTCAGAAATTGCGTGAACTTTCGGATTATAAACCTGTAGGGTTTAAACTATGTATCGGCGATAAGCAAGAGTTTATTGAGATATGTCAGGCGATGCAAGAAACGCAGATTATGCCAGACTTTATATCGATCGATGGTTCAGAGGGTGGTACTGGTGCAGCTCCATTAGAGTTTACAGATAACTTAGGGATGCCACTTTATGATGCACTTGCCTTTGTAACAACGACATTAATCAACTTTGGATTAAAGAAACATATTAAAATAATTGTTTCAAGTAGAATTGTCACAGGATTTGACATCCTTAAAGTAATTGCTCTAGGTGCTGACGCATGTTACAGTGCTCGCGGTATGATGTTCGCTTTGGGATGCATCCAAGCATTAAAGTGTAATGAAGACGTGTGTCCAGTAGGTGTTGCAACTCAACAGCCTCATCTATATAAAGGTCTGAATGTAGACGACAAATATGTTCGCGTAGCACAGTTCCACCGTAACACTTTACGTGCAACGGTAGAAATCATGGAAGCTTGCGGTTTCAATAGCCTTGAGGAAGTTAATGCAGACAAATTCTTCCGTAAAGTAGATAGTCAAACGACCTTAAGCTTCCAAGATATATACTTTAAAAATACTGGTAAATTAGTTAACAATCGAAGCGATTTCGCTCCAGAAGTTTTTGACTAACTGCCTATTTTAAATTATTAAAAACTATCTCTAAAATTTGTTGGGCTTGTTGCATAGAAACTCTATCTACCCCAGACAAAGCTTCAGAGATAGTTTTTTCTGCTTGTTGCATACACTTATCTTTAATCTTATGACCTTGTGCGGTTAAATAGATTTGATTAGCCCTTTTATCTCCAGAACTGCATACCCGAACCAATAGCTTCTGCTTTTCCAGATTTGATATCAACCTAGAAACACTAGGTTTGTCCCTAAACGTTAGTTTAGCAATATCTTGCTGACTTAATCCCTCTGATTCCCAAAGGTAATATAGTACACTCCATTGTTCTGCGGTAATATGCAATCCACTTTCCTTAAAGTTTCGTTGCAATCGTCTTCCGATTGCCGTAGAAACTCTCCCCGTTAAGAAAGAATAGAATTCACTCGCGTAAGAAATTTCATTTGTCATCATATTCGGTTAAAATGGTAATAAGTTGTTGATGCAATTAAATCATTAATTGCTGTATTTGCAAATTATTTTATTAGGATTTAATAAACTCATAAAAAATTTAGTTATTTTTATAGATATGGACAATCCTATTTTAATAGCTCTGATTATCATTGGCAGTGTTATCTATAAGATTTATCAAGGATATAAGGAGGAGCAAGAAAAAGCAAAAAAAAGGATGGAGCAGCTTAAGAAGCAACTTCAAAAGGATAGTCCATTTCAAGAAATACCGGTTCCAGTTCCTGCAGCCCAACCTGCAAAAACTGTTTCAAAAACTACTTTAGTAAGTCATAAAAATCAGGAATTATCACGAGACATCCCACAATATGACGAGGTTGAAATTGCTAGACAAAGGAAATTAGAACAGCAAAGAATTGCTGCTGAAAAGAGATTAAAACAAGAAAAATCTAAAACAGCAACTAAAAGAATTGAATTAGAGGTCCTGGAAGGCCAGCATTTCGATTTACGGCAAGCAGTAATTCAACAAGCTATCTTAGAAAGGCCTTACAAAGACTAATTATTCTACATGATTTTAAATTGATCTTGATCTTTCAAGAACGGGAATTGTTCTCTACTATCTTCTAAATCTTTTGGATTTAAGGTAAAAGTATAAAGATCTTCATCTTCAGGTTTATAGTAAACCACATCGCCATTAGGAGATATACACATAGAGCCACCAGAGTAATACACTTCTTTTCCATCATGACCAACTCGATTGACACCAATTACAAAAGCTTGATTTTCAATAGCCCTTGCAGGAATTAAGGCTCTCCAATGCGCCGAGCGCTTATCTGGCCAACTAGCTGTATAAACCATTAAATCATAAGCTGCATTTTGATTTCTTGACCAGGTTGGGAATCTAAGGTCATAACATATCATCGGGCAAATCTTCCATCCTTTCAATTGAAAAATAATACGGGATTGCCCAGCAGTAAATATTTTGTCCTCCCCTGCCATTGTGAACAAATGCCTCTTGTCGTAGTGAACAAAACTTCCATCAGGAGACATCCAAACAAAACGATTGTAATATTTGCTGTCTTCCTCAATAATTAAAGAACCAGCGACGACACATTCAAATTTTTTGGAAGTTTCATAAAGCCAATGCATGGTTTTGCCATTCATTGTTTCCGCACATTTTTCTACATTGGTTGTGAATCCTGTGTTGAACATTTCTGGCAAAATGATCAAATCTGTTTTTTCACGCAATGAAGACAGTCTCAAACCAAGGTTCTGAAGGTTTTTATCGACATTCTCCCAAAATAGATATGCTTGAAATATAGTGATTTTTAATGGCTCCATTGACGTTCTTTACTCTGTTTAATCTTTTACTGAATTCACCAAATTATAAAAAACATAGCAAATTTCATAATTAACGCGTACGGTGCATTAAGGTATCTGCAAGCTTTCTCAATTCTGCCTTCTGCGGTTCTGAAACGCTAATTTGTTCCAATTTATTGTATGCCAGGTCAGTATATCGTAACTTAATGTCTTCAGCATACCTATCGACTTGAAATTTTGCATATAGATTTTTCATCCTTCTGACTTTTTCACCGTCTTCTATTGTATCTGACGCTATTAAATCATCAAATTCTGTCCTTGCTTCCCCAAAAATTAATTGCTCTGTTTTTATTCTTAGATAAGTCTTTTTATTACATAGAATATCCCCTCCAACTTGTTTGCCAAATGCTGAAGGATCACCATACACATCCAAATAATCATCTTGAAGCTGGAAAGCAATCCCCAGATTGACTCCAAAATCGTAAATTAACTGTTGTTGTTTCTCATCAGCATAAGCTAAAATTGAGCCCATTTGTAATGCACCACCTAATAATACTGATGTCTTCAAACGAATCATATTTAAATATTCATCTTCAGAGACATAGTCAATTTTCTCAAAGTCCATATCTAATTGCTGTCCTTCGCAAACTTCTAGCGCTATTTTATTGAAAACCTGCAACAAACTTGGTATTCTATCCGCGGGACTTTTCCCTAGCTCTTGGTAAGCTTTGACTAATAGTGCATCACCAGATAAAATTGCAACATTATCATTCCATTTTTGATGAACTGTGGCCTGCCCTCTTCTCAAAGGAGCCCTATCCATGATATCATCATGAATCAAAGAGAAATTATGGAAGTACTCTATGGCAATAGCAGCTGGTACAACCTCCTTCAAATCTTCCTTTCCAAATAGTCTTGCCCCCATCAGAACCAACATCGGTCTGATACGTTTTCCAGATAGAGAAAGAATATATTTTATCGGATTATATAAGTCGGCAGGTTGAGAAGGATACTTTTCATTTTGAATGTATTCACTAATTAACTTACCATAGGGATGTTGTTCGAACATAATATCTTAATATGAGGACGAAGATAACAATTTTGAGGCCGATTACCGTTAGATTAAGGATTTGATTTTAGCCATTTACTGTGTAAATTGCGATGAATTTAAGAAATCTACTTATGCGCATACTCATCATTCATAATCAATACCAACATATAGGAGGCGAAGATTTTGTAATGGGGCAGGAAATGGAGGCATTGAGAAAAAATCATGAAGTCGAGTTATACACCGTTCGTAATGTAAAAGGTCTTAAAGGTTATGTCCAATATTTATTGTATCCAATCAATTGGCCAGAAGTCAAAAAAATAAAAGCTAAAGTAGAAGAATTCAAGCCGGATATTATACATATCCATAATATGCATTATGCACTTGGACCTTTATTCATCCTACATATCAAAAAACTGAAGGTGCCAATGGTTATGACCCTACATAACTTCCGCTTAATCTGCCCTTCAGCAACACTTTTTTATAATGGCAATATTTTTCTCGATTCAATAAATGAAGACTTTCCTTGGAATGCCGTAAAAAAGAAAGTGTTGGAGAATTCTTACATCAAAACATTCTGGACAGCATTTACTTATTGGGTACATAGGAAAAGAGGCACTTTTAATTTAGTAGACCGATTTATAGCACTTTCGGATTTTTCTAAAACCATCTTCCTCAAATCAAAATTAAACATACCTGACAACAAGTTTGTGGTAAAACCCAATTTCGTCAAGGTTGCAGAGGTTAGCAAAGATTATCCTAGTGATTATTTTGTGTATGTTGGGCGATTGTCGGAGGAAAAGGGCATCCTTCCTATGCTTCATGCATGGAAAGCCACAAACCATAATATCAAAATTTTTGGCACAGGACCATTGCAAAAGGAGGTTGAGCTGATTACAAGCAATAGTCCAAATATGCAATATTTAGGCTTTCAAGATAAACAAATCCTCAGTAATCATATTGCATCCGCATCAGCAGTTATTGTGCCTTCCATCTGTTATGAATCCATGCCATTGGCCGTTTTAGAAGCCTACGCCCTAGGAACGCCAGTCATAGCCAGCAATATTGGCATTTTAGCTGAAATGGTCGTACCTTTGTATACAGGATTGCTTTTCGACCCGCACAACCATATTAACTTTGTGCAAACACTTTCAGAATGGGAATCCTTACCGGCAGATCAGAAAAATGAAATAAAAGATAATTGCCGAAAAGAATATATTGAAAAATATAGCCAACAGATTGTAATGGGTGAATTGGAGAGGATATATTCAGAAGTGTTGGCAGAATAAAATTTAAAGATATGAATATCATTATAATGGACCGTTTGGGATTAGCACCAAAGATTCAAGAAGTATTAGCTACTGTATATGATCCGGAATTAAAACCTGCTAACATCCTAGACTTAGGTTTGATTTATGAGATAATAACGAAGGAAAATAAGCAGGCTAAGATCGTAATGACCTTAACTGCGCCAGCATGCCCAGTAGCAGGGGAAATTATGAATGAAGTCCAACAAAAAGTTGCGGCCATTGAAGGAATCGATGAAGCTATCGTGGAATTGACATTCGATCCGCCGTGGACAAAAGACATGATGACTGAAGAAGCTAAATTGGAATTGGGATTCTTATAATTCCTAATTCTTTTCAGAAAAATAATTCTTTAAAGCTTGAAGCTGTTTTAAATTCAAAACTTTCATCAGTTCTTCATCTGCAGCTTCACGTACTTTTTTAACAGACTTAAAAGTTTTCAATAACTTCTCAACGGTTATTTTTCCGATTCCGGGGATGTTATCAAGCTCAGAAACAAATGTTTTTCTACTCCTCTGATTTCTATGAAAAGTGATTCCAAATCGGTGAGCTTCATCTCTTAAATGTTGTATTATTTTTAATGTCTCTGACTTCTTATCCAGATACATAGGATACTGGTCTCCGGGATAATAAAGTTCTTCTAATCTTTTGGCAATCCCAATAACCGTCATTTGCTTTTCAATCCCCAATAACTTTAAGCTCTTCAATGCGGCCCCCAATTGCCCCTTTCCCCCATCAATAATTATCAGCTGTGGCAATTGCTGGTCTTCATCCAAAAGCCTTCTGTAGCGTCTAAAAACAGCCTCCTCCATAGTGGCAAAATCGTTTGGTCCCTCAACTGTCTTTACATTGAAATGTCTATAATCTTTCTTGGAAGGTTTTGCGTCCTTAAAAACAACGATAGCTGAAACTGGATAATTTCCTTGAATATTCGAGTTATCAAAGCATTCAATATGTCGCGGTAATTGAGGTAACCTCAAATCCTTTTGCATTTGCTTTAATATACGCTCGGTCTTAACTTCAGGATTTAACTTTTCGTACTGAAGTAATCTCTCTTTTTTGAAATAGGCTACGTTTTTCTGTGAGAGTTCTAATAATTTCTTCTTGTCCCCTAATTTAGGGACATTGAATTTTATATCTTCATTTCCTTCGATATCGAGTTCAAAAGGAACGATAATTTCTTTAGAGTGGCTTCTAAACCTGGATCTTAATTGTGGAATGGCGATAGCCAGCAACTCCTCATTAGTTTCGTCCAAGCGTTTTTTCAATTCTACGGTTTGAGTCTGAATAACCACACCATTCACCACCTTTAAAAAATTAACAAATGCATAATTATCTTCGGAAGCAATACTGAATACGTCAACGTTGGTAATTGAAGAACTTACGACTGTTGATTTACTTTGGTAATTAGAAAGCTTATCGAGCTTGACCTTAACTTTATGGGCAGCCTCGAAATCCATTTGCTGCACTGCCATATTCATCTGCTCTTTAAGTCGGTTAGTAACGACAGCAATCTTACCGTTTAAGATATCTTTAATGTCTGCGAGATTCTGATCATAATTTACTTCTGTTTGATAACCTTCGCAAGGACCCAAACAATTTCCTAATTGATATTCTAAACAAACTTTGAATTTGCCTTTAGATATATTTTCTTGGGTTAAGCTAAGGTTACATGTTCTTAAAGGAAACAGCTCTCTGATCATATCTAAGATAATATGCATCATACCTACTGATGCATAAGGTCCATAATATCGTGAACCATCTTTAATATATTTTCTTGTCCAAAAAATTCTTGGAAAAGGTTCATTTTTAATGACAATCCAAGGATAGGTTTTGTCATCTTTCAACATTACATTATAGCGGGGTTGATGTTTTTTTATGAGGTTATTTTCCAATAACCAAGCATCAATTTCCGTATCCACAATGGTAAAGGCAATTTTATTGATCTTGCGGACCAATACACGAGTTTTACTATTAAGCTGATTTTCATTCACAAAATAAGAACCGACCCTATTTCTTAAGTCCTTAGCTTTTCCGACATAGATCAGCGTATCATCCTTATCAAAATATTGATAGACCCCAGGTTTATGGGGAATCTTTGTTAATTCTTTTTTATAATTAAATTCCATCGCAGCAAAAAAAACAGACCTTTATTGTTTGAAGAATAAAGGTCTGGTCTAATTTATTAAAGAATCGGTTAAAATCCTAACCTATCGTCTTCCATTAGTTGAGATTCACTCTTCGCTGGATCATTTCCATAGAATTGTGAGAAATTTGAACAATTCATTTCAAATCTGGTGATTCCACCCGGAGGCTGAGGGAAATCTTCCTGGGAATAACTCAGATCCTTATCCTTATAAACTTTATTCATATAAAGTCCAAAGACAGGCATCGCAGCTGCAGCACCTTGACCATATTGCATACTGCTAAAGCTAATTCCACGATCCTCAGCACCAGTCCATACACCGGTTACTAATTCAGGTGTAATCCCAATAAACCAAGCATCCGAGTTATCATTTGTTGTTCCCGTTTTCCCACCAATTGGATTTTTCAACCCTCCAAAATTAGGATCCCATCTCAGACGCGAACCGGTACCACCGTCAACAACACCTTTTAGCATATCAACCATAGCATATGCCGTTTCACTGTTCAATGCTTTTAGAACTTTAGGGGCTTTTTCATAAATTGGAGCACCATTTTTATCTTCAATTCTTAAAATCATTGTTGGTTCAACCCATGTTCCTTGGTTTACGAAAGCTGAATATGCACCAACCATATCGAATAATGATGCATCATATGAACCTAAAGCAATAGACAGGTTGTTTGGAATATTTGAATTGACTCCCATTCTTTTTGTAAGATCAGCAACATTTGCCGCTCCGACCTCACTGATTAAATAAGCAGAGGCAAAGTTTTGAGAATATTTAATAGCATTTTTCAATGTAATAGGGTCACCACCTTGGGTTGTTCCTTTCGGAGTCCAATCTCCATAAGTACGCATGTGATTTGGGACTGAAACACAAGGTCCATATCCATTGTCGATGGCATACGCATATACAAATGGTTTAGCTGTAGAACCCACTTGTCGAGTACCCAACTTCACTTGATCATACTTAAAATGTTCAAAGTCTATCCCACCTACCCAAGCACGGATGTACCCGGTTTGCGGTTCCATAGACACCATTGCATTTCTTAAAAACAACTTGGTATACTTAATTGAATCCATAGGAGTCATTACCGTATCAACACTTCCTCTCCAAGTAAATAAGTTCATTGGAACCTTTTTCTCAAAATCTTTTTTGATCTGTTCTTCGGATAATCCTTCTGCTTTCAATACTCTGTAGCGGTCTGAGCGCTTCATCCCAGTAACCAATAAGTTTGCATTTTTTCCGGTGAAAGCATTTCTACGACGCCATTGTTTATCAAATTCATTCTGCAAACGCTTCATCCACTCTTTTTGAGCTTCCTCAGCATACTGTTGCATTTTGTAATTGATCGGAGTATAGATTTTGAGACCATCACGATCTAAATCATATGGTGTACCATCTGGCTTTGTAATAGCCAAACGTTGGAATTCTTTTTTAATTTCTTCCTTCAGGACTGCTCTAAAATACGGAGCTAAACCTTCACCATAGTTTGAAATGGTTAATTTTAATCCTAAAGGTTCACTTTTGTATTTGTCGAATTCTTCATTTGTAATATAATTCTGATCTCTCATGTTTTGAAGGACTAGATTCCTTCTTGCAATTGCTCGCTCAGGGAATCGAACAGGAGAATAGTATCCCGGTCCCTTTAACATACCAACTAATAATGCAGACTGAGCAGGAGTTAATTTTTCTGGAGTGGAATTAAAGAAAGTTCTAGCGGCAGATTTGATCCCAAAGGTATTATAAGCCCCAAAGTCAACCGTATTGAAATACATCATAACGATTTCTTCCTTGGTATAATTTCTTTCCAGTCGAACAGAAGTAATCCATTCCTGGAATTTCTGCATAATACGTTTGATTGAATTTTTTTCTCTTTTCTCAGCAAAAAGATTTAATGCCAACTGTTGAGTAATTGTACTCCCTCCCTGCTTATTTCCGGCAAGAGTGAGTAAAACTGTTGACATTGTACGGGAATAATCGATTCCTGAATGTTCATAGAAACGCTTATCCTCGGTAGAAATTAAGGCTTGAACTAGCGAGGGTGCTAACTCATTGTATTTCACATTTGATCTGTTGTGCACGAAGTATGTTCCCAATACTCGGTTATCATCAGTCAAAATCTCAGATGCTAAATTGCTTTTTGGATTTTCAAGATCTTTGAAGGTAGGTAACTTACCGAATATTCCAATTCTTACACTCAGGAGGAATAGACCTGCAAACAAAACCAAACCCAACAATACTTTCCAGAAAAGACCTGAATATCTCTTTACGTCTTCTTCAGTAAGTTTACTACTTTTTGATTCTCTCTTCATTTGATAATTTAATGAAACAACG
>JBEBTR010000091.1:0-13161 GCA_040393725.1 Sphingobacterium endophyticum
TGTTCTAATTCAGATTTGGTGAGTGGGCTATGATTAAATGGATTTAATGAAATACACCATGTACCTGTTGAAATTAAAACAAAGGGTTCATGGAAATTCAAAAGATATGGGATTAAAGCTGACGAACTATCATGCATTCCCGAACCTATCAAAAAAGTACTGCCAGGAAAATTTGCAGAGAACACTTCATCTGCATTAACGATGGGAGCCAACTTCTCTTCTATCCTATTGTCTTTTACCCATTGATGGTATTCCTGTTTATTGTAGTCCCAAAGTGCGGTATGACAACCGATACTAGTCTTATCAGAATACATTTGCCCTGAAAGTAAAAAGCTGAGATATTGAGGTAGATGTAGGGAACAAAATGTCTCAGCAAATACTTTCGGTTTTTCTTTCTTTATCCGATAAAGTTGCAAACCTGAATTTAAACTGCCTAAATCGGGAGATGCAGTATCTAAACTAAATTGTTCCAACCCTCCATAGGAATTATGTAATTCGTTCTTTAATTCTTCTGGGTATTCTTTTAAATAATTATATAACGGAGCTGCGGGTTGTCCGTCTTCGCCTATGAGTACAAAACTCGCACCGTAGGCCGTAAAATTAATAGCCTTTATCTCAAAATCTGTTTTTCGAAAAACTTCATGAAGTGAATCAAAAACAGATAATCTTAAACTCTCTAAATTTTCACATGGATCCCCATCTTCATCTACCGTTTCAAGGAATCGTGCAGATTTCTCAAAAACGATTTGATAGTGTTCGTCAAATAAAAACAATTTCTTGTTCGTCTTACCAACATCAAAAATGGCAACAACAGGTATACGTTTTTTTTGTCCCATCTTAAAATATTATAAGCCTGTAGCTACAGAGTTTTCCCCTCTTTCCTTAACCAAATTATCCCGAACGGACAATTCTTCAAATAAGCTTAACGGATTTAATGCCGCACCACCCCTCAACCTTGCCTCAGCAACCATTGGCCGTACATCTGTCCGAAAAGCATCTTGCAATATATTCTGAGCACCTACTATATCATTGTTCCTTTGAGCCTCTTTCAGAGCATTGCGATCAACCAATAATGCTTGAGCATATGCTATCATGATGGCTTCTACAGATTGAAGCAAGTCCACTAAAGGGTCTTTTAAATTGTGTGAAGCATCGATCATCCAACCTAAATCGGTTACATGATCCATAGCACGGTTATCCATACCTTCAACAAGTTCATTAAAAATCAAAAACAGCTGATATGGTTTTATGGATCCTGCAGTTAAATCATCATCTGCATATTTACTATCGTTAAAGTGAAAGCCTCCAAGTTTACCTTCCATTAGCAATAAGGAAACTATCTGTTCAATATTTGCATTAGGAAGATGATGACCTAAATCCACTAAAGTAAAGGCTTTAGGTCCTAATTTATTCGCCAGCAATAGAGATTGACCCCAATCACCAATGGTCATTGAATAGAAGAATGGCTCAAAAGCTTTATATTCTACAAACAACTTCCAATCCTCTGGAAGGTGAGCATATATTTCTTTTAAACTTTCTAATGTATTTTGAAAAGCTTCTCTAAAATTCAATTGGCCTGGGAAGGAAGAACCGTCAGCTAACCAAACAGTCAATGCTTTTGATCCTAGTGCAATACCAATGTCAATTACTTCTTTATTATGATCTATAGCCTGCTTTCTGACTTTTGGATCGACATGATGTAATGAACCATATTTATAGCTAAGTTCTTGTGATTTTTGATCCTGGAAAGTATTTGAATTAACTGCATCAAATTTTAGATCAAGCGAATCTGCTAATTCTTTAATTTTCTGAGTGTCTTCTGGAATATCCCAAGGAATATGCAATGATATAGCACCACTTGATTTGTTAAGTGCATGCAATAAACCAACATCCTCAATCTTCTGTTCCAAAGTACCTGGTTCACCCCTTCCAGAAAATCTTCCAAAACGTGTACCACCGGTACCCAATGCCCAACTGGGGATAGCAATCTGAAACTTTTCCAATTTGGAAACTATCCCTTCAATATTGGGAATCTCTTCTTTTAAGAATTGGAAAGCCCGGTTATGCCTGGCTTCCAATCCTTGATTATGTTGTTTAATTTGTTCTCTCTCAATCCTCATCGTATCAGCTTTTAGGTGGGTTTGTTGAATTTATCTAACAAATGCCATTGCGACTCCACCATCCACATTCAATACATTACCAGTTGATTTATTTAGAAGGCCTCCAACAAAAGCAAAACATGCATTGGCAATATCCTCTGGCAAAATAACTTCATTCAGCAAAGTGCGTTTTGCATAATATGCTGGCAATTCCTCAACCGTTACTCCATAAGCTTTGGCGCGACCTTCTGCCCATCCACCTGCCCAAATATTGCTATCTGAAATGACCGCATCCGGATTTACTACATTGACCCTAATTTTAAATGGACCTAACTCAGCTGCGTTCAATCTGCTTAAATGTAATTGACTAGCCTTTGCACTGCCATATCCAGAATTATTAGGACCACTTACTAAAGCATTTTTGCTTACGATATTCACAACATCACCACCAACTCCTTGAGATTTCATCACAATAGATGCTTGTTGAGTAACATAAAATTGTCCTTTTACCAAAACATCATATAATAAATCAATGTCTTTTTCTGTATGATCCTCAATAGTTTTCGAAATAGAAAGTCCTGCATTATTCACAACTATATCAACCCCAGCATAATTCAAACATGCTTTCTC
Source organism: Sphingobacterium endophyticum (assembly GCA_040393725.1). Lineage (GTDB taxonomy): Bacteria > Bacteroidota > Bacteroidia > Sphingobacteriales > Sphingobacteriaceae > Sphingobacterium > Sphingobacterium endophyticum_A. Next base: position 2,730 of record JBEBTR010000091.1, read on the forward strand.
AAAAGCTACCTTTATTTGATCGACATTCGTTACATCTAAGGGTACAGATACTACATTATCATTTCCAAAAAGACTTTCAAATTCTTTCTTCGCGCCCGCTAACCGCTCTGCATTCATGTCATTTAGAACAACTACGGCTCCTTCCTCAGCAAATTTCTTTGCAATCGCCTTCCCTATACCTCCTGCACTTCCTGTAACTAATGCGATTTTTCCAGACAAGGCTTTCGGTTTTGGCATACGTTGTAATTTAGCCTCTTCCAATAACCAATATTCAATATTAAATGCTTCCTGTCTTGGCAATGAAGTATATTCACTGACCGCCTCAGAACCTTTCATTACATTGATTGCATTGGTATAGAACTCAGCAGCAACACGTGCAGTTTGTTTATCTTTTGCAAATGCAAACATTCCTACTCCAGGATAAATGATGATAACAGGATTACGATCGCGTATAGCTGGACTATTTGAATGTTTACATGTCTCGTAATATTCAGTATACATCGCTCTATATTCTTCAAATAATGGAGCTAGTTTCTCCTTGAGACTTGAAATATTGGTTAAATCTTCATTTTTATCCAAATTCAAAATCAATGGTTGAATCTTCGTGCGTAAGAAGTGGTCTGGACAAGATGTTCCTAATGGAGCCAATTTTTCAAGATCATTAGAATTAATATATTCTAATACGCGATGTTCATCAGTGAAATGTCCAATCATATGGCGCTCACTTGAACATAGTCCGCGAAGTACCGGAGCAATTTTAGCCGCTTGGCTCAATCGTTCCTTTGGTTCTAAACTCTCAATTTTCTGCCCCCCAAATACTGGCCTGGTCTTGCCATAGTTCTCTTCTAAATAATTAGCACATGCTTCGATTACATCCAAAGAATTAATGTACGATTCTTTGGCAGTATCTCCCCAAGTGAATAACCCATGAGACCCTAACATGATTCCACGAATTCCTGGGTTTTCTTCAAGACATTGCCTTAACTGTAAACCCAAATCAAACCCTGGCTTTTGCCAGTCCACCCAGCCGATACTACCATTGAATAGATCCTGCGTAATTTTTTTCCCATCTTTTGCTGCTGCAATAGCTATCGCAGCATCTGGATGTAAGTGATCAATATGCTTAAAAGGTAAAAAACCATGTAATGGGGTATCTATCGATGGAGCCTTTGATGCCAAATCATAGATACAGTGATTGAATAATTCAACCATCTCGTCTTCATGCTCAATACCGCGGTAAACTTTCTCCAAATCTCTTAACCGATCCACATATAATGCAGCAAGACCCGATTTTTTCAACGTACCGATATCCCCTCCCGAGCCTTTAATCCACATAACCTCTACTTCCTCCCCTGTCAATGGATCCTTTTCCATGACTTTACAAGAGGTATTGCCACCACCATAATTGGTTATCCTTAAATCCGATCCTAAAATGTTAGAACGGTATAATAACAGAGCCACCTCGTCACCCGCAAGCTGTTGAGCGTACTCATCGTCCCATAAATAATTAACGTGTTTGTATGTTCTCACTGTTATATGTTTTTAGTTTATTATTCTAATGTTTTTGCAAATCCAACTATACAGATGGAAATAATAATCGTTATAATTCCTGCTATTATTGATGTATAGGTCTGTTTACTGACCCCCTTCCATTCTTTTAAAGCGATACCCCATGCATTCGAAATTAAAATGATAAATGCCATATGTAATATCCAGGAACTCGCACCGTTCCCTAACCTACTCTCTCCCATTCCATAAAAGAAAAATTGTAAATACCATGTTGTTCCCGCTACCGCACACAAAAGAAAATTCTTACCTAAAGGCGCACTTGACTTGGAATAATCTGAATATGATTTATTCTTAATCAATAAGTACAAACACCATAAAAAATTAGTGCTGAAACCTCCCCACAGAATTACGATATAGGTCACATTATTTTGATATAAAAATTCCCCTGCTCCTGGGTTTGCTGATTTCCATAAACTGTTAGCAACTTCAGCCATCGGTTTGCCAGACTCAATCCCGAAATTAAAACAGGCACTCAGTATCCCTGAAACAATGGCTACGACGATTCCTAACCCAAAATTATAATCCGATTTCGCCTCAGTTGTTAGACTACCTAAGCTTCTTTCCTTCAATACCCCAGCCTTACCACATAAATAGATCCCAACTATACAGACAAGCAACCCAACCATAACACAGATCCCAGCTTGATTAGTAAAAAAATAATCAATCCCATGCTTCCCTTCTACCTTATTGAAAAAATAATATATCGCAGGCATTAACGAACCGAAAACCATACTCAAGCCCAAGATTATACTGCTCCCCAGGGACACCCCCAAATAACGAACCCCTAATCCATAGGTCAATCCGCCTATACCCCATAATATCCCAAACAAAAAGGTATAACCTATAATACCGCTACTGGTATTTCTTATAATTTCCCAAAAATCTGGTATCGTTAACCAGGCAGCAATCGGTGGAACAATTATCCATGAAAACAAACCGCCTAATATCCACATAGATTCCCAAGACCAGCCTTTCACTTTCTTGTAAGGAACGTAAAAACTTCCCGACGCAAATCCCCCAATAAAATGAAATATTACTCCTGCTAATGCATTCATACTCGATCTTAAAAATGATTTAGGTTTATAAGTTAATCCGAAGATATTTTATTTCTTTTATTCAACTGTTATGAACTGTCATGCTGTACGCAACTATTGTCACATTTAACTTGTTCATGCTTTTCTATTTGAAATAAAAGTGTAAACAATTTAACAAAAAAAGGCGAACCTTAAGTCCGCCTATCTTTATAAAAGAGTAATTTTTAAATCACCTCAATCCAACATAATCCTAGCTAATAATATAATTTCCCAGCTGTGCTTTGCTTGACCATGTCCAAGGATACTCCATCATGTAATTCCAATACCTTAAATCCTCCTGTCTCCATGATTTCAAATACCCCTAATTCAGTCACCACTTTCTTCACACATTTAACCCCAGTCAATGGCAATGTACAACTTGATAAAAGCTTAGATTCCCCGGCTTTATTCACATGCTGCATAGCAACAATTATATTTTCAGCACTTGCAACTAAATCCATTGCTCCTCCCATACCTTTTACCATTTTTCCCGGAATCTTCCAATTTGCAATATCACCATTTTCAGAAACTTCCATTGCTCCTAAAATCGTTAAATCTACTTTCCGTGAGCGAATCATACCAAAACTCATGGCAGAATCAAAGAAAGCTGAACCCGGTAATGTTGTAATCGTTTGTTTTCCAGCATTGATATAATCAGCATCTTCTTCCCCCTCAAATGGAAATGGCCCCATGCCCAGCAAACCATTTTCACTTTGTAATACTACATTAATATGCTCAGGGATATAATTGGCAACCAAAGTTGGAATTCCAATCCCTAAATTAACATAATAGCCATCTTTTATTTCCTTAGCAATTCTCTTTGCTATTCCATATTTATCTAACATAGCCTAACATTTCTTTATTATCATTGCACTTGCACCTCCGCCTCCATTACAGATCGCTGCAAGCCCCAACTCTCCACCTTCTTGTAATAATACACTGATCAAAGTAACTATAATACGTGCCCCTGAACATCCAAGGGGATGCCCTAAAGCAACTGCTCCCCCATAAACATTCATTTGCTCATCTGAAATATTCAACAATTTAGAATTTGCCAATGCCACTACTGAAAAAGCCTCATTAAATTCAAAAAAATCAATATCATCTACCGTTAAACCAACTTTTTGTAAAACCTTTTCTGTTGCAACTGCTGGAGTGGTAGTAAACCATTCTGGTGATTGTTCTGCATCAGCATAAGATAAAACCTCAACTAAGGGAGTTAAACCTAATTCTTTCACCTTCTCTTCACTCATAAGAATCACCGCTGCCGCACCATCACTTAATGTAGAAGCATTTGCTGCTGTAATAGTACCTTCAGCCTTAAATGAGGGCCTTAACTGGCCGACCTTTTCAAAATTGATATTCTTAAATTCCTCATCTTCATCCACTAAAACAGATCCTTTCCTGCTTTGAACCTCGACAGGAACTACCTCTCTCTTAAACTTTCCAGTTTCCCATGCAATTTTGCTGCGTGTATATGACTGAATTGCATATTCATCCTGATCTGCCCTTGTAATATTATACTTCTCAGCACATAACTCCCCACAATTGCCCATAGCTTGTGCTGAATAAACATCCGTTAAACCATCTTTTTGAATACCGTCAAATAGTTTTTGATCGCCGTATTTTGCTCCCCATCTAGCTGAAGTATCATAAAATGGAACCTGGCTCATATTTTCCATGCCCCCCGCAATCACTACTTCTGCGTCGCCCAACAAAATTTGTTGAACGGCAATAGAAATTGCCTTCATACCACTTGCACACACTTTATTTACAGTCGTTGATGGAACACTATCTGGAAGGCCAGAATATTTTGAAGCTTGCCTCGCCGGCGCTTGCCCAAGATTGGCCTGCAAAACAGAACCCATGTAGACTTCATCTACTTGATGTAATTCTAATTTAACTTCGTTCAAGACTGCTTTAATTGCTATTGCGCCAAGTTCCGTGGCTGAAGTGCTTGACAAAGAAGAACCGAAACTTCCCATGGGAGTCCTTTTTGCAGCAACTATATATACCTTTCTATTCATTATCATCTTTATTTCTTACCGTCCTTTGTTCTATTCTTTTTTCATATTTTTCCCCTTGAAATATTTTATGGATAAAAATTCCCGGAGTATGGATAAAGTTAGGGTCAAGCTCACCAGGTTCCACTAATTCTTCCACTTCTGCAATTGTAATCTTGCCACACATAGCGACAGCATGATTAAAATTCTGTGCCGTACCACGGTAAACTAAATTTCCCGCCCGATCTCCTTTCCATGCTTTTACTAAAGCAAAATCAGGTTCAAAGGCATGCTCCATTAAGTATTCTTTTTCAACACCATGAAAAGTAAATCGCCGAACTTCCTTACCTACCGCAACCTCCGTACCTACGCCTGCTGGAGTATAAATTACTGGCATACCATATCCCCCAGCCATCAACCTTGTCGCTAAAGTTCCTTGGGGTATCAACTCCACTTCTAGTTCTCCACTTAACATCTGTCTTTCAAATTCAGCATTCTCGCCAACGTAAGAGGCAATCATTTTCTTGACTTGCTTCTTTTGCAGCAATAATCCCAAACCAAAATCATCTACCCCTGCATTATTACTAATACAGGTTAGTCCTTTAATCCCTTTTTCCAGCAATGCAGATATTAAATTTTCAGGAATTCCACATAACCCAAATCCACCTAATGAAATGGTCATACCATCCTGAATATCCTCTATTGCTTCCTTCGCATTCAATACTGTTTTGTCAATCATACGATTCTCTTGAATTTAATCCCATGCGGGAAGTATTATTTTTTAAAATATGATGAACAGCAACAAAATTTATATCTCTGAATATTACATTTAGTAAAATAAATATTGGAATTACTTTTCGTTTTGTTACTTAGTTTATAATCACCTTAAAATTAACGAAATAATCCCAAACACCTAACTATTAGCAACTTTTACCATTATAGAAACAAGTACAATAGTTTGATTAAGACTTTTTAGTAAAATCAACTACTTCTTGTAAATGATATAATGAGTCCTCAGAAATTTCTTGAAATTTTTAAAAAATAACTACTGCAATATCAACGAGAAAATAAATAATTATTAATTTTTAGTTAAACTAATAAATACCTTCTTGCATTCTGCAATCAATTTCTATAATTTCTTTTGTAATTCTAATTAAATTGCTAAACTTGAACCTGAATATTAGAAATACACCTTATACTATGCGATTATTATCTTTTTTCCTATTGTTTTGGGTATGCAACACAACCCTTTTTGGTCAAACCCTACAACAGAAACTTAAAACCTCTCCGCTTGACAGCCAGTTTGTTTATTTAAACCTGCAATCTCGCAATCAAGACAAAGATTTTAAGATTATTCGTAAGACGAATCTAGATATCATCCGTCAGAACGTAAAAGACTCCTTGTCTCTTTACAAAAAACAAATCTCCGGTTTAAAAGGCGATGCTTCTTCTACTGAAGGTAGTATTAATGGCTTGCAAGACTCTGTGAAAAATCTTAGTGTAGCGCTTGAAACGGAACAGAAAAAAACAGATAGTATTTCTTTCCTAGGTATTCAATTCGCTAAAAGCTCCTATCATACAATGGTATGGGTTATTATTATTGTACTGGCTGTTGCACTATTCGCTATACTTGCCGCTTTTAGAAAAGCGAAAGTTGATACCGATGAAAGCAAACAAACTGTTGATGAATTGCAAGAGGAACTTCAAAACCTTAGAAAGAAATCAATGGAAAGAGAACAACAATTGAAACGTCAATTACTCGATGAACAATTGAAACGAAACTCTTAATTCCAATTAAATTATTCCACTACATTTATATTAAATAGTAGATTATAAAAAGTAGGTGTCCTTGCACCTACTTTTTTATATTTAGAACCCCTGTAACTTTATTTCATTCCTTTAGACTAATTACTTAATTGTAAAAGCTTTCTAATTGATGATTGAAAATTATTTTAAGTTAAAATCCTGTATGTAGATAAAAAAAGCAGCAACCCGAAGATTGCTGCTTAAAGGTATTCAGCACTTTTAATTGTTCAATTTAATTAGGACTTATTTGAAGAGTCCTTCAGGTTATATTCCAAATAACCTCCTTTAGGGCTATCGATCACCACTTTTGCAGCATTCGGATTCCCTTTTACAATCCACCTTACCTTAACTGCACTCATCCCATCAATTGTAGGAACTTCAATCTGCTGTGGTTGATATTTCTGTTCCAATGTTTCATTGAAATCACTATTGATAACCTGCATTCCTGTTACTACTTGAACTCCTTCTAATCGGATGTGGTTTGGACGTTCAATCTTATTCTTTACATCATGGTCTGAATGAGTCGGAACAATCCGTGTATTCCAAATCGTAGCATTAACCTCATACAGATTTCCTCCCAATGGTTTAATACTTGACTCCATAACCTCTAATTTTGGCATATGATAGGCATGATAAATCGTAAATGCGGCATTTCTATGAGCATCTTCCATTAATAAAAATCCTGGATGATTGCGGGTGTAGTTCTTCTTCGCACCCCCAATTTCGATCTTTCCATATTGTGGATGATCAAATTCTTTCCATGGAACATAAGCATCTCCAAACATTAACAACTTATCAAACTCATAGTATTCATCACTATTTCTTAATCCGCCGTCTGATTTTTCATTGAATAATTTATACGTCGTCATCAACTCGTTCGAAAATGTAAAAATTCCCCGGGTGAGAGCTAAGAAGTCAATCTCCCCACCAAATACCGTATAAAGATCCTTGTGAATAACTATATAGTCATATCCTGGAAGCATCTTTTCTCCAGTTTTCCCTAATGCATCATATACCTGAACATCTTTTCTTGAATAAAATCTCTCATCATCAGCTGCTCCAGGACCTCGTAAAATCATTCCTCCATAATTATGGTAAGACTGTGCTCCCGCTATGTTAGGGTGTGAATAAATGAATTTCTTTACAGCTTGAGTTTCGGGTAAAGTCCCAGGATAATATAATGCTCCTCCTTGAACGTAGTTTGGCTGCCAATTCCATCCCCAATCCCGATTCGGATCATAAGTACCAGTAATATCCTCATTCACTAATCCATCTCCATCATTGTCTATGCCTTCAAAGCCCAGCATCTCATATTCACCAACCTCACCCGGTTTTACCATCAACATCCGATTAGGGTTTTCAGGATCAACTTTGAACCTTCCTGTTTTAGACTTACGACGCATCATAACAATTTCTCCATCTCCATCTAAATCATCATATAAATCTTCCGCTACTAAACCATCCCCATCATTGTCAAATGGCCGACGACCGGTTCTTGACGAATGCATGGTATTCGGATTATAAATAAAGTACTCTCTTGAGTCAGGATTGATCGTTGGTGCTATGTAAAAAACCTTATCCTTCAATAACTCCTTAATAAAAGGTACAGTATTAAAGTTTTCTACAAGGTACCAGGCCGTATACATCGAAATCTCTGAACCCTGTAATTCATTAGCATGAATGTTACCATCAATCCACATGGCAGGTTTACGATCTGCCTTTCCTTCCTTAAAGTTCGTTACTGTGAGCACATAAATATCTCTACCTTCATAACTCTTTCCTATTGACTCATATTTAACAAGATCAGGATAGGCTTTCTGAAGATCTTTATAGAATTGTTCCATCTGTTTTAAATCATGGTAACGACTCCAGTTCATTTGCACCTTTGGATTTGATGGAGAACCTACTGCACGCAGTCCAGCGATCTCCTTGCTCACTTCCTCATTTTTCTTTTGTCCAAATGCTGCCGTAACACTAAGTGCTAAGGCAAGCGATAATATTTTATAGGTTAATCTCATTTCTTAGCAATTTTTATAGGTTAATATCCAATGTCTTTTCTCCAGCAGTAGGACAGCCAACTGTTAACTGAACCTTTCCTTTTCCTTTTATCAACCATGAAAAGGTATTTGAACCTCCCGCCTGAAGTGTTGGATATAGCTGCAAACGTTTCCCACTTAGGAAGGATTGACCTTTTTGTAATTCCATTATAGATTTCATCTTGGATACATGTTTGATCTTATCTGCAATTTCAGGATAAACCGGCATAGATCCCGTATTGAATACTTTAACCTCTACACGATATATATCATCACCTAAATTCGTAACCTTAGGGTTAGAAAATTCTAATGTTGCTAAAGATTGTGTCAATTGAACAACAAAGTCTGTATGCATTTTTGAAGATGCCTCAAGCATCGATATTGGAGGGTTGTGCTCAAACCTTTCAACCAATCCTCCTACCTCAACTTCTTGATTTGGGAAATCAGGATGGTTTACTTTTTTCCATGGTAAAATCGCTCCTTGAATATTTTGACTCTTCACCCAGTTCACAAAGCGATCCCCATCTTTTCCTGCAGCACCTTTTGGGCCACTATTTTTTGTACTATCTGAGGTTGAAGGAATCCACCAAGATGGTGTAGCAAAACTAAATTTACCGGTATGATAGTAAACGGTAGATGTTAGATTCCCTTTTCCATGCATAAGTTTTGGAGCATCACCTAATGGCTTTACGGCATCGTTATATATCTTACTCACAAAAGCTGAAACCTGTGCATCAGCATTTGTCCATGATTTTTGAATTCTTTCACTTGCCTTTCTTTGATCAAATTGCTCAGCAACAGAAAGGTTGTTCTGCAATCCAAAGTGCAATACCGCAGCAATCTGTGGGTTGTCAAATATCAGATCAATCAATGCTCTAGTTTCGGGTTCTGATGCTGCATAATCCCCAGTTTCCGGCTCAAAAAATGGATAATCATAGGTGAAATTCTTATCTAAATTGACACCTGAATTCCCATCCTCAGAAATTAATCCGTCACGATCAACATCTTTCCCCTCCTTATATACCTCATAGGATCCTGATTCCCCTTTATTCCTTTCAGCGAGAATTAAAAAATCAGAATTTGAAGGATGTATTTTATATGGTCCAGCGGGTGTTTTAATTCTCATCTGTGAAATCACGCCATCATTATTTAAGTCCGAATCGGGATCTTCATCAATTCTTCCGTCGCGGTCATTATCAACGACTCTTGAATTTCCAGAAGTCCAGGAAAGGCCTGTCGAATTTCTTTTATAGGCATCTACGTTGAGAACAGGGACGATCCAAATGGATTTTGATGTTAGTAGCTCAATTAATTGACCGGAGGGCAATTCCAGAATCTGCTTTGCAACATTCATTGAATTGATCACTCCAGCGGGATGCTTACCATCAACTCCTGCCACGATCAGCAAAGTTGGTTTTGATACTTTTCCAATTTGAATTTTAATTAATGGTATATCTTCTCCCCCGACCGATTTCCCTATGGAGGTCCGTTCGATAAGTTTATTAGAAGATACTTCTTGAATTTGTTTTTTCAACATCTCATAATTAGGATAATCCCATTGAGCATTGGCAAAAAACGGCATGCCACAGGAAAGCAGCACAATGATCCAGTATTTCATATAATTAGGTATTAGTTTGTCACGAAACTAATGATTTAACCGAACATTATAAAGAACAAGGCCAAGTAATATATTTGTTATACCTAGGCAAATCACTAGTCAAGTCTACAGAATTTGCTAAAACTCAACCTAATTTTAATGTTTCCGTTACAGGAAAGAAATTGTGGAAAGATTAATAATCCTGGAATTAAGGTTAAATGCTTCATTTAAGAATAATTAAAGACTGTTTTAGATAAGATTTTAACCGGATAAAAAGATTTGTGAAAAAATAAGCATATCCCTTTTGGTTTTAATAAGATAAAACTTATTTTTGCATTCCAAAATACA
>JBEBTR010000092.1:0-13155 GCA_040393725.1 Sphingobacterium endophyticum
TGGCTATAGAAAAGGCTCTGAGAGGAATAGAGCAGGCCAATCAACAATACTTGTAAATTATCATAGACAGTTTCTCGAAGACCCCAACGAGGACAAACATGAGTGGCTTTTAATGGTTCTTTTCGAGTATTGTGAAGAAACGACATTTCTACAACGGGAGGATATCGTAAAGGTGATTATGGATAACGAAACCCTCACCCAAAATATAATACTTATGTCCAGCTTAAAGGAAGATCAACCAATCGATTTCGAACAAGCCTTTGATGACTTCAATAAGGGACTGATAAAGTTCATTGACAAAGGGAAGCTGTCGCCTGAAATGGGTATCTTCTTCGTTTTACACTTCCGGAATTTTGAAGATATAAAGCGCAGTGAACTTTACGATGAATTTTCCAAAGAAGAATATGACATTCTGATTTCACAATATCTACAAAGACAGACGAATTTTAAATTAGTCTGATATTCAGTAGTTTGACTTGAAATCGGTGCTGGTAGGTTTATATATTCATATAAAATTGTTCGGATAGAATTTTATATGAATATATGTTTATATGAATATATATTCATATAACAACAGCCCGTTTCAATAAAGTAAATATTTGCATAGCACACCGTTATAAGACTCGATTATCTAAGGATCGGCCATTTGATCATAGTTTACTTAAACGTCGTAAACAATGATGGTAGACGTTAGGGGAGGAGTAAACAACAATGTAAACTGGTTTCTCCCGGAAAAAATAAAAGTTTATGGTGTCATATAGTTTAAAATTTGCCGTTTACAATAACCATCGTTTAAATAAACTAGATACTATGGTAATCTCGTTACATTTGAAGTGCGATTTCTGACGGAACTACATGAAAGGCCTTCTTTTAATCTAATTCGTTCTACCATCGTAGGCTTAAAAGAGGATTGATCCCTCGAAAAATGCAAGACCATTATATAAACCTTTCAGTTGATGACAACCTTCCAACCGCCAACTAGCCCAACAAGGAAAACAGGATTTTAAGGATGTTAAGGATATGTTTTCCTTGGCATCCCCTGTTTCCTTAATTCTGACTTCAATTTCTTTCAGTTTTTTCTTTTACTAGCGCTTTCTTTTGTTATATTGTCCTAAATTTGACAAGTCACAAATAAAAAAGCCATGAATTTCGGTGAACGAATAAAGGAGCTTCGGGAAAGTAAGCAGCTTTTACAACGGCAGTTGGCTGCCAATCTTGAAATTGACACCCCCATGTTTAGTAAAATAGAACGTGGTGAGCGAAGAGCAAAAAGGAAACAAGTGCTTCTATTGGCTGGACTTCTTCAGGTTGATGCTCAAGAACTGCTTACGCTTTGGCTAGCCGAGCAAGTCTATGATTTAGTAAAAGATGAAGATGTTGCTTCTGATGCCTTGCATGTAACAGAAGGCAAGTTAAAGTCTAACCAAAATATGGATTGATTTTATGCCGATAGAACCAGGACAAATTGTTAAAAACCTTATACCAACGGAACCAGTGACTGTAAATCAAATCCAGCCACTTGGTTCAATGGTTTCGGTAAAATTTACAGGTATAAATACCAATCGTGCCAACACCAAGGTCATTTCCAAGGCTGAATTTGAAAGTCTTGAAATGCTTTCCCAAGAAGGGACTTTTAATTTTAAGGGTGATCCAACTCGATTTGGCCTTTTTGCAGAGGCTGAACGTATAAATTCAGCTTATCAATTTGATCCACTCTTTGCGGTGAATTGCAGTATCGTTGATCCACTACCTCATCAGGTGGAAGCTGTTTACAAATTCTTATTACCACTGCCCAAAATTCGCTTTTTGTTAGCTGATGACACAGGTGCTGGAAAAACCATTATGACTGGCTTGCTCATCAAAGAACTGATGATGCGTGGGCTTGCCGAACGAATACTGATCGTAACACCTGGCGGACTGACGAAACAATGGCAGGAAGATGAAATGGGTATAAAATTTAACATCCCATTCACACTAGTTAACCGGGCATTATTTTCTTCAGACCCAAACGTTTTTCATACTGCACCCCGAATAGTCACTTCAATTGACTTTATATCTCGAGAAGATGTCTTGAATGTTGCCAGCAATTCGCATTGGGATTTAATTGTATTTGATGAATGCCACAAGCTATCAGCCTATGACTATGGCACGAAACAATACCTTTCCATGCGATATAAAGCTGCACAAATTTTATCGCAACAATGCGAGCATATTTTACTGCTTACTGCCACCCCGCACAGAGGTCGAACAGATACCTTTAAAAAACTCCTTCAACTCCTGGATGAGGATATTTTCGCCACAGATGAAATAGCTTCGACACGCATCAAAGAGCTTGAGCATAATGGCATCAATAAATTCTTTATACGAAGATTAAAAGAAGACATGAAGGATTGGCAAGGCAATCCACTTTTCAAAGACAGGTACACAAAAACAGTTGCCTACCAGCTCACTCCCGAAGAAAAGGACCTCTATGACGCTGTTACAAAATACCTGACCAAGCGAAAAGAAGAAGCATCAGAGACAAAAAACATTCACGTTTCTCTTGCATTAACTGTAATGCAGCGAAGATTAGTAAGTTCCATATTTGCTATTAAAAACACACTAGAACGCAGATGGAAGGCACTTCAAGGCATAGTTGACGAAGTAAATAAGAACCCGAATCTATGGAGTCAGAGACATAAATTAGAAGGATTTGATGTAGATAATATTGAGGAATACGAAGACTTAGAGGATGATGAACGAGAGGCATTGGATGGTATTCTATCTGATCCTCGTAAATTCAAACTTTTTACTACCGCTAAAAGCATTGGTGAAATCCAACAAGAAGCTAATGAGGTTAAGAAGTTGTTTGATATGGCGCAAACACTCTTTAATCGCAAACAAGAGGAAAAGAAGTTTCAAGAATTACAAGAGCTGCTCAAATCGAATGGCGTTCTAGACAATGGTGAAAAGCTGGTCATTTTTACTGAGCATAAGGATACGCTTCTCTATCTTGAAGAAAGACTAACTAAAAGCGGAGGCTATACCGTAGCTACCATCCACGGTGGAAAGAACGTAGATGATCGAAGAGAGGCTCAGTGGGCTTTCGCCAAACCTGATACACAAATTTTATTGGCTACCGATGCAGCCGGAGAAGGTATAAACCTTCAATTCTGTCGTCTCCTTATCAATTGGGATATTCCTTGGAATCCAAACCGATTAGAACAACGAATGGGGCGTATCCATAGATACGGCCAGAAACAAGATGTGTTGGTTTTTAATATGGTAGCCAGCAATACCAAAGAAGGTAAAGTATTAGAACGTCTGCTAACAAAACTCGACATTATCCGAGAAGGTATGGGTGATGATAGAGTATATGACGTGATTCAAGATGTGCTGGAAGGAGTTGGTCTAGATGACATCATCAACTCTGTATTCAATGGAAAAGAGACAGAGTTAGATAGATTCTTATCGCAAGATGACGCTGCTTTGAAAATACAATTCAAGGAGAAGATTAACCAGCAGAAAGATAAATTAGCTCATAGCACAGTTGATTACAAAGATGCCAGAACATTGAAAGAAAACTCGGACGAGAAACGGCTACAGCCAATTTATATCCGCTTATTTTTCGAGAAAGCATTTCAAAACTTAGGGGGGGCATTCACCGAGCTAAGGCAATCTATTTTCAAGATTGATAAAATGCCAGAGTTTGTTGCTGCTGAATTAAAAGATACTTATAAAATTCACTTTGACTCTATTAAATCCATCCAGTTTTGTTTCGACAAGCAAATCTTCCTCGATTATCAAAGCGTAGGCGATTTAGGAAAAGTACATTACATCAATCCCGGTAATCCTGTCTTTGATAGCCTGGTCACGGTAGTTCGCAATCAATACAGGGAAGATATGATTAAGGGAACCATTCTCATTTCTCCCGATGACAAGGAAGACTATTTTGCTTTCTTCGTAAAAAGTCAAATCGTTGACAATCGACCGAGTAAGGTTGATGACAGTATTGCTGATGAGCGATTGATGATGGTATATCAGAGGAAAGATGGAGAATTTCACATCACCTCTCCTGCTAAATTCATTGATCTCCACACACCAACAGACTTTACCAAGCCCATTGAACCTCCCGAGGTAATTGACACCAATGAAGTTATTCAATGGAGTTTTGAGAAAATTACTACCCGACAATTTGAAGATACCAAGGCCCATGTTAATAAAGATGCATTAGACCGTAGAGGGTATCTGGAGTCTGCCTTTACACAAGTCATTATGGACTTACAAGTTGGCATACAGGAGCTTCAAGGAAAAGTGCTTTTGGGTGATCATAAAGTGCAAGAAAAGATTTTGAAGAAACAGGAACGCATCAACGAACTGATAGAGAAAAAGAAAAGTCGATTAGAAAGTTTGGATTTAATGACCCAGCTCAATCCAAAGGCTCCTGAAGTATTGGGCTGTGCTTATGTAGTTCCTCTTACACAGGTAGAATACGTAGGTCACTATGGCATGAGCCGTGATGATGAGGCAGAAGCAATAGCCATGAAAGCTACTATGGATTATGAAATAAGTGTGGGTTGGCAACCACAAGATGTCAGCGCAAATAATGAAGGGTATGATGTAAAAAGCATCAGTCCGGAAGAACTGAAGCGATACATTGAAGTGAAAGGACGAAGTGCAGGTGATGGCAGTGTCATGCTGAGTGAAAATGAAATGAACCGATTAGCGCAGTTGGGTGATGCTGCTTGGTTGTATATCGTGATGAATTGCAAAAGCGAACCCGAGCTGTACCGCATTCAAAATCCAGCAAAGGCGCTCAAGTTCGAATTGAAAACCAAAGGAGTACAATATTTTTTGCCTATGGCAGAATGGAAACAAAAAATAAATCAACATGCCTAATCAAACCGAGACCATAAGAAAATTCATCAAATACCTTAACAACAAGGATGAACAAGGCGGATTTTGGCTGCCTAACATTCAACGGCCTTTTGTTTGGAAAAGAGATCAGATTGAAAGATTGTATGATTCTATTCTACGTGAGTACCCGATTGGAACACTTTTAATATGGAAGACAAAAAGCGATCTGAAGAGAAGAAAGTTTATTGACAATTACAAAAGCGGAATAAGCCTGGCCAACTTCTACATACCACAGGACAAAACTCAAAAAATGATGGTGCTTGATGGTCAGCAGCGTCTCCAATCTTTGTTTATCGGACTGATGGGTAGTTATGATGGCGAAGAACTCTATATAAATATCCTAAGTGGTGATTTGGTAGCACCTGAAGACATCAAATTTGATTTCAAATTCAAATCTTCTTCGAGCGTACAGTTCCCTTACATTCTATTCAAAGATTTGGTGTTCACAGATTCAAAGCCAAAGGAAACTGTAAAAACCATTGTATCTGCAAATGAAGTAACAGAAGATCAGGAAGACAGAATTTACGATAATGTTGAATTAGTTCGTGAAGTCTTCTGCACACAAGAGAATATCTTATTTCAATTGGTAGATAGTGTTGACAGACCAGATACCTACACAGAAGAAGACATTGTTGAGATTTTTATACGAGCTAACTCTGGTGGAACCCAATTAGGTAAATCAGATCTATTATTTAGCCTACTCACAGCAAGTTGGGAAGAGGCTGAAAATAAGATGGATGAATTACTCGCAGATTTAAACAAAACGGGCTACAAATTTGACCGTGACTTTATCCTCAAAATTTCATTGGTATTGCTCGACAAAGGAGCTAAGTATGAAATTGAAAAATTCAGACTTCCTGAAGTAAAAGCTGGGATTGAGAAAAATTGGGATAAAATCGCTGATGCACTTCGCTTTGTTAAGGACTTCATTTATGGTAAAACATTCCTTAAAACAGATAAAACTCTTCCCTCCTATGCAAGTCTCATCCCACTTATTTACAGCAGGTATCATTATCCTGAAGCATGGGTGAAATCTGTAGAATCAGACCTTGTTGATTATCTGGTCAAGGTAAATCTAACGGGTGTCTTTGGTGGGGTGTCTGATAGCTTCACGG
Source organism: Sphingobacterium endophyticum (assembly GCA_040393725.1). Classification (GTDB taxonomy): domain Bacteria; phylum Bacteroidota; class Bacteroidia; order Sphingobacteriales; family Sphingobacteriaceae; genus Sphingobacterium; species Sphingobacterium endophyticum_A. Next base: position 6,012 of record JBEBTR010000092.1, read on the forward strand.
ATGCTTTGGTCTCTACAGTAAAAGACAATAAGGGATTCGTAAAAAGTGAAATATTTGGAGAGATCCGCTCCAAAGGAAAAAGTATGGAGCTTACGCAAGAGAATTTGCTAGGCTATCATTATTCATCCAAGGAAATACACTTGCTATTCAACCTTTGGTATGGCTTTAACTACCAGCCTTCATGGAATCAGAATAAGCCTCAAATCGACCACATTTTTCCGCAGAGTGCCTTAAAAAGCATCAAAATTCCAAACCCCGATACAGGGAAAATGAACATCATGAAATACAAATGGTGGGAACGAGATCAAATTGCAAACTTGATGCTCCTTACCGCTCATGAAAATGGTGCATCTAATAAGACGGATATATTACCCACGGACTGGTTCGCAGATAAAACTGAAGATTATCTTAAACTTCACCTCATTCCGAATCAACCCGCTCTATGGGAGCTTGATCGATTTGAAGATTTTGTAGAAGAGCGAAAGAAATTACTCATTGACCAGTTTGCAGGTATCCTTTATACACCCAAAACTGAATCTGAAACAATAACAGAATGACCCAAGCCAAAAAACTCATAGAAGTAGCCATGCCGATCAAAGAAATATCGGCTGAAAGCGTAAGAGACAAATCCATTCGGCATGGGCATATATCGACCCTGCATTTATGGTGGGCGAGGCGACCATTACCCGTTTGCCGTGCCGTGGTATTTGCCAGTTTGGTGCCTGATCCTGAGGATGAAAACTGCCCACAGACATTCAAAGATGCAGTGAAGTTGTTATTGGGAAGACAGGAAAACAACACTGATCCTTACAAACCTTATGATGATATCCCCTATACTTCGGCCATTGACAAAATGGAAGATACCCTGCGGAATAGGCTCATGATGTTTATTGGGAAATTCTCTGAAAAATACATTCAGGCGGCCAAACAAGGTAAATCTGCTGCCGCCAAGGACATGCTATCAGATGCCAGCCTGATCAAGTGGGACAATAAAAACAATGATACCATCATTGGTAAAGCCCGCAAGCTCATTTGGGTTTCACACAATGCGGCTTCAGGAAAAACTGCCAAAGAATTACTGAAAGACTTTGAAACAGCTTACAAAGCCATCAAAGATGCTGAAGCAGCCCTCTACAGCCTATCTGACCGACATATAGAAAATGAAATAAGCAAACAACTAACTGACCAACTACAACACGCCATTGATGCCTTCCAGGATAAAATGCCGAAGGTATTTGACCCCTTTGCGGGTGGAGGAGCCATTCCTTTGGAAGCCGCTCGATTGGGATGTAAAACCTACGGGAATGACATTAACCCCGTAGCACATATCATCCAAAAAGGAAGCCTTGAGTTTCCGCAGAAGTACGGCAAACCCATTACCTATTCCAATGCCGAGTTTGTAAGGCTTTATGGTGAAGAAACACTAAAGACCATACCGAACGAATGGAAAACCTACAATGCCGGAAATGCCACAGGAGTGCGAATATCCAACCGCTTGAGCTTTGATGTGGAGTTTTATGCTAAAAAGCTATTGGCAGAAACTGAAAAAGAAATTGGTAAGTACTACCCGAGCGACAAAAACGGCAATAGACCAGTTGCATATTATTGGGTTAAAGTTGGTACTTGCAGTAATCCAACGTGCAAAGCTGAAGTTCCCTTACTGAAGCATTTTTACCTTTCAAAGCGCAGAAGTGCTTCAGAAAATCAATGGGTTCATTTTTATCCAATAATTAAGGAGAATCAAATTGATTTTGAAATCAGATATGGCAAGTTTGAGAAAGAAGGATGGAATAACAGAGGCAATTTAAAGTGTCCATGTTGTGGGAGTATAACAGGAGTAAAGGAAATAAAACGACAATCAGTAAACGGTGTCTTATCTGATAGACTAATAGCCTCAATTGATGAAACTTCAAATGGAAAGTTATTCAGGATACCCACAAAAGAAGAAATCTCAATAGTTTCCAAAATACCAATTCAAGAAATTCCGAATGAATTAATACAAAAAAATTCTGCTGGAGGTGATACCCTAAGTTGGGGAATTACTACTTGGGGTGCTATGTATTCAAATCGCCAACTTCTTGTAATGCATTCATTGATTAACGCAAAAAATGAACTCCAATTAAACCTTTCAATTAGTAACACTGAATATTGTAATGCTATCCATATTTATCTTGCATTTCTTATAGACAGAGTTGCCATGCGAAATACTAGGCACAATACGTGGCATTTACATCAGGATACAATTGAAAAAGTCTTTGGAAGACAAGCGATTTCTATGGTATTTGATTATCCTGAGATGAATCCTTTTTCATCCTTCACAAGTAGTGCTTTGAGTCAATTAAAGCAGGTCACTGATTATATTGTAGAAGAGAGTAATTCATTTAATATTTCAGTATGTCAAAATGCCGCTAGTGGTGATAAAAATCAGTTCGACAAAAAGTACCTAGATGTAGTTGTTACTGACCCTCCCTATTATGATGCGATCGCATATGCCGACTTATCTGATTTTTTCTACATATGGATGAAGCGAACTTTGGCGAATGAATTTCCACTAAATTTTGCAACGCCACAAACTCCAAAATCTGATGAATGTACTGCTTTGAAACATCATCACAGCGGCAGTTTTGAAAGAGCAAAGGAGCATTTTGAAAATAAGCTATATCAAATTTTCGATGCAATTGAGTCACAGACCAAAGATTTGGTAAGTATCATGTTTGCTCATCAAAGCACTGAAGCTTGGACTACTTTGTGTAATTCTATATTGAAAGCAAAAATGAATATTACTGGAAGTTGGGCAGTTGAAACAGAAAATAAAGGAGGACTAAAACAAGATAAAGCCTTTTTGGCATCTTCAGTTACAGTATCATGTAAGCCTTCGGAAAAAAGTGGTTATGGTGACTTCAAGGATATAAAAAGGGATATTCAGAACACAGTTGCCAAAGAAGTTGAAGAACTCTATCGTTTGGGTTTCAGAGGCGCAGATTTATTAACGGCCTGTTTTGGGCAGGCTGTAAGTGAGTTTGGTAAATACGAGAAAGTGGAGAAAGCAGATGGTAGTGAAGTGACGGTGGCTGAGTTACTGGAAATGGCCAGAGAAAGTGCATTCAATGCACTACTCAAAGGCTTTGTGGGAGATGACTTTACCAAGTTCTACATTGCTTGGTTGCAGCTTTACGGTTTTGTAGAAAGTGATTTTGATGATGCCGCCAAATTTAGCCGGGTAGGTTTGAGTATCAATGTTCAAGAGTTATTTACCGATCACATCCTTATCAAAAACGGCAACAAACAAGCTTTGGGAGGCTATAAAGAACGTTTAGCTGCCAGCAAGAATCTGGGAGATAAAGTTGGTAGCCACTTGATTGATCAGGTACACCGAACAATGTACTTATATAAGGGCAGCAATCGGGGTAATCTATTGGAATATATCCATCGGGTAGCTTCCAATCCCGATAGTCCTTTTTGGCGAGTGCTTACCTCCCTATGCGAAATCTTACCAAGTGGCAGTGATGACCACAAGCAAGCTACAGGGCTAATCGCTAACAAAGAAAGTCTAATCAGAGAGAGTGCTACCGCTGATAAAGAAAAAGCATCACAAACAAAATTATTTGAATAACACAGGACAATCAGATGAAACAGATACAACAAGACAATCTTTTCAAAGCATTTGGGCTATTTATAGAAGCCTTTCGCCCCTATGTAGTGGCTTTGCTCAGCAAAGATGCAGGAGACAAGTGGCCGGCATGGTTCGTAGAAGCACTATACCCCCAGCAGCAAGACAATTGGAATCAGGGATTAAAATCAGGCTCAGCACCTGAGTCACTTATTGATTACCCCTACCTCAAGAGTTTCGCCCTGAAATACAAAGATTTATTGCGTGCCGATTTCAAAAAAGACACCAATAAGCTCGCCACCCGTTTGGAAACCATCTATGATGTCCGTAACAAGTTGGCACACTTTCAAGAAATAACTGAGGATGAATTTGCAGAGGTTTTCATCAACATGAAGAGCATCGCCCGAGCCATACAAATGGACGAATTGGAGGAGGCATTGGCTATGCTACAAGAAGAAAAAGAGGATGCGCCAGTCTCCAAATCAACAGATAAAGTAGCTGTACCCCTGGAGCATGGCGCTTTGATTCCTTGGTTTAGAGTAGTTAGCCCGCACATGGACATCAAGCAAGGCAGATTGGATGAATCAGTTTTTGCGGCCAATCTTGCTGAGGTAGCATTAGGAAATGGAAGGGAGATCTACAGCAATCCTGGTGTGTTTTTTTCCAAAACCTTTTTTACCGCAGGGCTTAAAAATGTAGCCAAAACCGTACTAAAAGGATTGAATGGAAAGGAAGATGCAGAGAACCGGGTTATTTCTTTGCAGACAGGTTTTGGTGGAGGAAAAACGCATACTTTGATATCACTTTACCATCTCAGTAAGTGGGGTAAAAACGCCATTAATTCCAATTACACCAAAGAACTCTTATCCTATACTGGTGCCCCGGAATTTGATTCCGCCAACATTGCGGTATTTACCAATACCACCAATGATGCAGCCAATGGTCGTTTGGCTGAAGAAGGCATACATATCCAAACCATTTGGGGTGAATTGGCCTATCAATTGGGAGGAAAAGCAGCCTATGAAATCATACGCAAAAACGATGAGGGTCTAATTGCTCCCGCAGGACTTTTTAAGCAAGTATTGGAACAGTGTAAGCCTGCCTTAATTTTAATCGATGAGCTGGCGGATTATTGTGTAAAAGCATCTGCGAGAAAAGCGGGGAACAGTAGCTTGGCAGACCAAACCATCAGCTTCATGCAAGAATTAACAGAAGCTGTGTCGGGCACAAACAATTGCGTGGCTGTAATTACGCTCCCTGCAAGTGTTCAGGAAGTAGGCAATACTCCTGAAGCACAAGCCATATTAAGCTCTTTGCAAAAACGAGTAAGCCGTGTAGGCGCAGACACACAGCCCGTAGCAGATGAAGAGATCTATGAAGTAATCAGAAGGCGACTCTTTGAAAATATTGGCGATGAGAAAACGATAGAATCCATTGCAGATCAATATATGACCATGTATCAGGAATATTGGTCAGAACTCCCTGCAAATGCCAATAAATCGGAATACAAACAAAAGATTCTGAAATCCTACCCTTTCCATCCTGAACTCATAGACGCATTTAGGGTTAGATGGGCAAGCCATCATGATTTCCAGCGAACAAGAGGCGTATTGCGCTTATTGGCAGCAATTGTCAGTGATCTCTGGAAACGTCAGCAATCCCTTCCAGGAGGTAATGCCATGATTCATCCCGGCATGGTAAACTTCGCCAACTTAGATGCGCTTTCTGGTCAATTGAAAAAACTATATGGCAATGGCTATGATTCAGTGATTTCGGCAGACGCAGCTGGTTCTTCTTCTAATGCATTCAAGATTGACAGCAATAAAAAGGAATATGGGGACTGGTATTTGACCCAATCCATTGCATCAGTCATTTTAATGAACTCCTTTGGAAGTGAAGGAACCAACAAAGGGATTTCCGTTCCTGAGTTAAAGTTGAATCTTTTGGTTCCTCATGGCTTTAATCATAACAGTGTTAATGGTGCACTTGATGAACTGGAGAGCAATGCCTATTATCTATACTATGCACAATCTTCGAGTTCAGGAAAGCGGTATTGGTTTCATACCAAGCCAAACATCAATATTCTGATCAATCAGGCAAAAGGCGATGTAAAGCCAGAGGATATTACTGCCGAGATTATCAGCCGACTACAAAATAAAAGTAAGAATATAAATGGGTTCAATGTTTTAGTCAACCCAGCTGAGGATATACCTGAACAGCAAAAGCCTACACTCTTGATTTTAAGTCCCAATCATTTGGCGAACCCCAATGGGTTAAATGGAAAGACTTTACCTTTAATTGAGAAAATAGCTACCAAAAAAGGCAATAGCGAGCGAATTTACAGGAATACGATGTTGTTTCTGGTTTGCTCCGAATTAGGAATAGGTAAGCTGCAATCAGACGTACGAGAGTATTTGGCTTGTCAAAAAATCAGTGGAGAGTACAATAATCAATTAGAACCAGAGCAAAAAACAGACCTTCGAAAAAGACTGGATGATGCCTCTAAAAGCTCAGAATCTTCGCTCGTAGCTGCCTATTCGATTATCACTAAGTTCTCGGTTAAGAAAGGTACAGATGTGCTTCAAATACGTCAGTTCAAAGACAGCATTGATTCACAGATCAATATCAATATCATTGAAGCACTAAAGGAAGAAGAGTGGCTATTGGAGTCGGTAGGTTTGAGCACCTTAAAGAATAACAATTTACTCCCTACACCGGAACAAGCCATCAAAGCCAAAGACATCTTTGAAGCTTTTCTTCGGTTTGATGATAAGCCAATGATTACCGGACCGGAGGCAGTGGCCAGGAGCATTCAAAAATATTGCACTAATGGTGAGTACTGCATTGCTACAGGAGATGGCACAAATTATACACGGTTCTTTTTTCAAGAGGTAGTTCCATTTTTTGATGTAAATGATGTTACCTATTGGTTAGTGGATAAAAGTCTTAAACCTGTTCCACAACCGATTACGCCTATTGATAACCCCAACACAGGTACAGGAAATTCAGCTACAAATTCTCTAAATGATCCACTGCCACAACCTGTAGGATCTAAATCAGAAGAATCGAGTTCAGTAATGAAGCAATTCAAAGCAATAGTCGTTTCAGGAAATGTGCCTTTGGAGCGCTACACAGAGCTATTCAATTATTTTATCACGCCATTTGCTATGAATGGAAACAAGATTGAGATCGAAGTGAATTTTAAAATCAAGTCATCAAGCGGTAGCCCTATTGATGAAAGCAAACAACAATACAAGTCTGCTAAGGAGGCAGCAAAGCAATTGGGGTTGAGATTTGAAGAAGAAGAATAAACGTGTTTGAACTTAAAAAAATAGAAGTTAATGTAATACGAGCCTGAATCGACACATATGAAAGTGATTTTAATAACTATTTTGAATTAAATTAAGTATTGAAACATAGAGAAAAATGTACCTGATTTGTACCTTATATGACTTAATTCGCTGTAAATCAGCTTAAGCTACTTTTTGTATCGGAATATTCATAGAGTAATAAAAATACATCCCTGCTATATAA
>JBEBTR010000093.1:0-13109 GCA_040393725.1 Sphingobacterium endophyticum
TGAAGCAACCATTTGCCTCTTATAATTCTTAAAAATTTTCATAATTTGGGTTGTTTGTCGGTTAATCTATTAATATGACAAATCCACCATTAGGCTTCATTGATATGTTTGTCTTTCCATTGATATTCAATTCCTGAGTACTGAATTCTCCTGACTTATACGCATCTGTAATAAGTTTTGCTTTTTTATTTATTGCTAATTCAGATAGATTGATGCTAATCTGCTTTTCCTTATTCTCCCCATTAATCCCTGCTACATACCATTTATTCCCTGATTTTCGGGCAATTACCACTTCCTTACCAGGATATCCTTGAATAAATTTCACATCCTCCCAATGAGTTGGAAGGTCACGCAACAACTGCTTTATAAAGCCAGGGACATGGCGCATACCTTCTGGAGACTCCGCAAAATGCTGAATGCCTGACAAAAACAGAATCGAAGTAGCCAACTCAAATGTAGAGGTCGTTTTCCTGACAACGTTTGTATTTACTTTATGTAGATTCATTGGAGTATAATCCATTGGATCAAACACATTTCTGGTAAAAGGCAATGTTGCACAGATTTCAGCCTGCCTATCAGCGTCTTCTTGCGTGAAGGTAACTGTCTCAAATCCTCTTACAGCTTCTACTGTCATCAGATGTGGATACATTTTTGACCATCCACGTGGCAAAGTCGCACCATGAAAATTGACCAACAATTTATAGTCAGCAGCGTCCCGAAGAATCTCATGGTAATAGGCAATCACAGACTGTCCATCTCCACCAAAAAAATCAATCTTAACTCCTTTTATTCCCATTTTTTGAAGTTTTTCAAACTCCTTTCTTCGCAATTCTGAGGTTAATAATTTATTCTTTGGCGTATATTTAACAGTATTCCAGTCACCAGCTGAATTATACCATAAGATCAATCCAACATTCTTCCCTTTAGCATAATCTGATAACTCTTGAATGCGTTCATAGCCTATATTTCTGTCCCAATTAACATCGATTAGACAATACTGCCAATTCATATCCGCTGCAAAATCAATGTATTTTTTTTGCTCATCAAATATGATGTAATCATCTTTGCTATTAATCCAACTCCATGATGACTTTCCTGGCTTAATGAAACCTTGATCAATTTGTATTGACTCATCGAGAAGATCTAAACCCAATGTTGATTCTACGATAGTTCCCAAATTTCCAACAGCAATTACTCGCCAAGGACTGTGAAAATCTCCTTCAATAACAGTTTCCAACCCTTTATTAAAAATGGTTTCTTTTATTCCCGCATAATCAACTTTATACTCGCCTCTTTCAGATTCAGCCGATAACCTACTAGCTGCATGATTAGGTTCTAATCCAGATTCAGTAATTAACACATAGGTTTCACCAACTTTAAAAAGTGCAGGATATACCCAACCTGTATGAGTTGGTTCCACTGTTCCTACCTTAATAGCTTGGTAATAATGCTCCTCATAAGACGGATTTGTTTGCTCCCATCCTGATTTTGCAATGGCCATCGGTTGTAACCATGCAATCGCAGTTTCAGGAAACTTAAATGAACTCTGCTCTGAACTTAATAATCTCTTTGAATTATGTTCACTAGGAATTTCATATCGGAATGCAACCCCATCATTCGAAACTTGGAATTGAATATTTAACCGATTATTTTGTTGATTTTTAAAACTTATAACTTGCTCATTGGCTAGGTAGTTATTAATTCTACGCTTGGCATTTAAGCTTTCGTAGCTTTTTTTAACGATCCTCAAACCTGATTTTTTGTCAAAAGACAAACCCGATGAAAATGATTCATCGGCAAGGTTTAAACCCAATTTAGAATTTTCCAATGCTACCTTATTTTCAAATTTCACAGCATATAAAGGCTCCCCTTTTTCATTCAACTGAACTTCAACTCTAATCTTTCCATTCGGACTTTCAATTTGCATCTGCGGCTGAACAGCATTTACGGTATGGATCAAGAGAAATAATCCTAGGGAAGTCCACAACTTGATATTTGAAAATAATGATAACATATTAATATTTTATTTAACAAAGTCTTACCAAAACTTAACGTACAATGCCCCAACCAAAAGCAAGGTTACAACAATCATTACGGTAACTGAAGGTTCCAATTTGAACATTTTGCGATCGAGTTCTAATCCTTTTGGATTTACTTTTGGCCCGAACAAACTAATTCCCACCATCACGATCATCGTAAATAGGAATGCAAGACCCATACATATCTGGAAAGGAATTTCATAATTCCCTTGGGCATTCGGATAAGCTGTATAAAGGAATGTTTCATGTCCAAACCATTCTGGTGCATAATTATTAAATACAACAGAAAGCACGAAACCTGTAATTAAACCAGCTATTGCTGCAGACCCGGTGGTTCTCTTCCAGAACATTCCTAACAAAAACATCGCAAAAACTCCTGGTGAAATAAACCCAGTATATTTTTGTATAAATGTAAATCCTCCTGCTCCTCCAATTCCCAAAAGATCATCCCATGTAAATAATAAGGAAACGATGATAGAAATGATAATGGTTAGTTTCCCAATCCTAATTAATTTCTTTTCTGAGGCATTTTTGTCGATATACTTGTTGTAAATATCCATCGTAAAGATGGTAGCAATACTATTAGCTTTGCCAGCTAAGGATGCTACAATAGCTGCAGTAAGTGCTGCTAATGACAAGCCCTTCATCCCATTGGGTAAAAACCCTAAAATTGCTGAATAAGCATTATCAGGATTAAAATTACCTCCTGGTGCCATTTCTTCCTGCAAAGCACCATTTTTATAAAGAACATATGCAGCAATACCAGGTAACATAACAATTATCGGCATCAACAATTTCAAAAATCCAGCAAATAGAATTCCTGTTCTTGCCGTTTTTAAATCAGCACCTAATGCGCGTTGGGTAATGTATTGGTTACAACCCCAATAGTTCAAGTTTACAATCCAAATACCTGCTAAATACATACCTATTCCCGGTAGCATTAAATATTTGTTGATATCTTCTTGAGAACTCTCTGCTGTTGGTTTATCGACAATCAGGTTAAAATGTTTTGGAGAGTCGACCATCAATTGCTTAAATCCTGCAATTGCATCTTTTCCAAGGCCAAAATGTTCTGACACTAGCGTAAGTGCAACATAGGTTGTTGCCAATCCTCCAACAATCAATACTACGACTTGAATAACATCGGTAAAACCAATTACTTTCATTCCTCCAAGTGTAATAATCACCGCAAAAACCGCCAATGCTAACATAATTAGATGGAAATTCTCCCCGCCACCTAGGTTGCTAATTGCCAGGGCACCCAAAAATAAGATCGATGTTAAATTGACGAATACATATAGAAACAACCAAAAAACAGCCATAATAAGAGCAGTTGTCTCATTATATCGCTGCTTCAAAAATTGTGGCATCGTAAAGATTTTATTCTTCAGATAGACTGGAATAAACCAAACCGCTACGATGATTAATGCAATGGCCGCAATCCATTCATAAGCAGCAACAGCAATACCCACAGTAAAACCATTTCCGCTCATCCCAATAAATTGCTCCGCTGAAATGTTTGAAGCAATTAAACTTGCGCCAATTGCCCACCAGGTTAATGACCCTTCAGCTAAAAAATAATCCTTACTGCTTTCAGTTGATGATTTTTGTCTTTTATAAATCCAATAACCATAACCAGCGACTACTACAAAATATATTAAAAAAATGACGTAGTCTATTGTTGCAAATTTTTCCATGATTTATAGGTTTATGTGGTTATATCTACTATTGCAACTTAAAAAATGCTTCGCTCCACTTTAGGTTATTCTCAAAATCTTTCAAATTGGTCGTTTCATCAATTAATATCATTTCCAATCCCGCAATCCTTGAAAAATCCGCTAAATATTCTGAAGTCAAATTTTGACTATATACAGTATGATGCGCTCCCCCTGCATATATCCAAGCGGTACAAGCTGTTTTCATATCAGGCTCAGGTTGCCACAAAACTCTTGCTACTGGCAATTTGGGAAGGTCCTCTCTCACTTCTACACCTTTAACCGTGTTGACAACTAATCTAAAACGATCTCCCATATCGACCAAAGATGCGTTCAATGCCTTTCCTCCTTTTGAGTTAAAGACCAACCGTGCAGGATCAGATTTCCCTCCAATCCCCAATGGATGTACTTCTAACCTAGGTTTATCTGCCGCCAATGAAGCATCCACCTCAAGCATGTGCGATCCTAATACCATTTCATTCTTTGGATCAAAGTGGTACGTATAATCCTCCATAAAAGCATTTGCCCCTTCATATCCTGTTGCCATCACTTTACATGCTCTTACGATCGCAGGAGTTTTCCAATCTCCTTCTCCGGCGAAACCATACCCATCGGCCATCAAACGTTGAACCGCCAAGCCTGGCAATTGAACCATTCCATGTAGATCTTCAAATGTATCTGTGAATCCCTTATAATTCCCTTTCTCTAAGAAAGATCGCAATCCTAATTCTATCTTGGCTGCATCATAAACCTGCTGCCTATTCTCCCCACCTTCCTTTACATCATCTGCCAGAATATATAGATCTTCGTATTCCTTAAGTAATTTATCCACGTCATTTTCAGATACAGAATTAATCTCGGCAACTAAATCTCCGATACCATGTGTATTGACAGAAAATCCAAATTTAATCTCCGCCTCGACTTTATCCCCTTCGGTTACTGCCACATAGCGCATATTATCTCCAAATCGAACAAATTTTGCGCCTTGCCAATCATGCCATGCCGCAGCAGCTCGACACCAAATATTAATTTGCTCAACTACTTCCTCGTCTTGCCAATATCCAGTGACCACCTTACGTCCTATCCGCATCCGGGATACGATGAAACCAAATTCCCGATCTCCGTGGGCACTCTGATTCAAGTTCATGAAATCCATATCAATGGAATCCCAAGGAATATCGCGATTGAACTGAGTATGTAAGTGAAGTAATGGTTTCTGCAAAGCCTGTAGGCCTCTAATCCACATTTTCGCAGGGGAAAATGTATGCATCCAAGTAATAATACCTATACATTCTACTTTCGCATTCGCAGCAGAAATTGTTTCGAAAATCTCATTCGAATTCCTTACAATAGGCTTAAAAATTACTTGAACAGGGATATTTGAGTGCGAATTATAATAGGCTGAAATCTCTTCTGAATGTTTGGCCGCTTGTCTCAATGTTTCTTCACCATATAGATCTTGGCTTCCAGTGATAAACCAAACTTCTAGATTTTTTAATGTTGACATTTTATAGGGATATTTTTAGGGTTTATTGAATTGTTATTGTCCGTAATATGCGTTTTTACCATGTTTACGCTCATAATGTTTATTGATTAAGGAATCTTTCATTCGATTCACTTCAGGATTGATTTGCTCAGTTAAAAAAGCCATTTTAGCCACATATTCCAACACCGCAGCGTTATAAACAGCCTTCTTCCCGTCCTTACCCCAACAAAAGGGTGCATGATTTCCAACGAGCATCATTTCGACTTCCTTATAATCTAATTGTGCTTCCTTATAATAATTAATGATTTGATATCCGGTCTGATATTCATAGTTTCCTTTGATCATCTCATCTTCCATCGGTGGAGCACATGGAATATCTTTTGTCAAATGATCCGCATGGGTAGTTCCATAAATCGGAATGTCACGATTGCTTTGAGCCCAGGCTGTGCCATAGGCCGAATGGGTATGCACAATAGCACCAATCTCGTCCCACTCCTTATATAATACAGCATGTGTCTTAGTGTCTGATGAAGGTCTTAATTCTCCTTCAATTACATTTGCATCAAAATCAACAATGACCATATCCTCCGGCTTCAAATCCTCGTAAGGTACTCCACTCGGTTTGATAGCAAAGACCTTTAGATCTCTATCCACAACACTTACATTTCCAAATGTAAATAGAACCAACCCCAGCTTAGGCAATTCCATATTCGCATCAAATGCTGCTTGCTTTATTTTACTATACATGGTATATATTTTTCTCTAATAATTCTGAAAGCTCATTATACTTAGCATATCGTTGAGCATAGATTCCTACATTTTCAGTATTAGGTATATATTCTATATCAAAACCTTGCCCCATGGCTTTCATGGCTGTTTCAACATCTGTATATACTCCTCCTACAACTGCGGCAAACATAGCGGCCCCTAAAGCACAAGTTTGCTCGGAACGATGCACCCTGATTGGCATATTCAAAATATCTGACATCATCTGCATCACAAATGGCGATTTCTTTGCAACTCCTCCTAGGGCTATGATGCCTTTCACAGGGATGTTTTGATCCACAAAACATTCAACAATTTTTTTAGCTCCGAAACAGGTAGATTCTACAACAGAACGATATAATAAAATGACATCTGTAGATAAATTTAAATCAAAAAATGCTGCTTTTAGATTCTGATTGGCATACGGAGTTCTCCTTCCATTTAACCAGTCTATTGCTAAAGGATGTGAAACTTTTGGCTTAATAGGCGATGCTTTTTCACTTAATAATGGTATTAATTTATCCTCAGCTAATTTGACTTGCTCATTGTCCTCCCCAAATAGCTGCTTTAGTGGCCAAGTCAACAAGTTTTTAAACCAAGCATATGCATCTCCAAATGCCGATTGTCCCGCCTCTAAACCTGTCATACCAGGAATTACAGAACCGTTTACCTGTCCACAAATTCCTCCAACAGTATTACTTAACTCCCCAGGAACTACTAATATGTCACAGGTGGATGTCCCCATTACTTTACTTAGGTAATATGGCTCTATCTCACCTCCTACAGCACCCATATGACAATCAAAAGCGCCTGCTCCCACTTTTACCTGTGTTGAAAGACCTAATTTTTCTGCCCATTCTGCTGACAGATTGCCAACCGAATGCGAAGAACAATGTGTATCGACACCTAATTTATCCACATGACCTTTCAAAATCGGATCCAATTTCACAAAAAATTCCTCAGGGGGATATCCTTTAAATTCTTCAGCCCATAGGCCTTTATGTCCAGCGGCACAGACACCTCGCTTTAAAGAATCCGCAGATTGACCTCCTGTCAATAGAAAAGGGATCCAATCACAATGTTCAACCCAAGTATATGCTGCATCGCGGACTTTCTCATCAATCCTAGATATATGAAGGATTTTTGACCAAAACCATTCTGATGAATACACACCACCAACGTATTTGAGATAATTTGTATCAAATTTCTCTGCATGTGCATTGATTTCCTTGGCCTCTCCTACGGAAGTATGATCCTTCCATAGGATAAACATCGCATTTGGATTCTCTGAAAATTCCGGCAGCAAAGAAAGTGCAACCCCCTCTTTGTTGACTGCAATTGGCGTAGACCCCGTCGTATCCACAGAAATAGCAACTACATTTTTCCTATCATTCTCTGAAATATCCGCTAGACATTCATTTATAGTATGCGTAATCCCATCTATATAGTCTTGGGGATGTTGTCTAAACTGATTAATCGATGCATCATTATATAGACCTTTCTTCCACCTTGGGTAATAAAAAACACTGGAACTAATTTCTTTCCCATTGTCGGCATTTACCAAAACAGAACGAACAGAATCAGTCCCAAAATCTACCCCTATGACATAGTTTTCTTTCATTTTAATACAAGAATTCGTGATATTTCTAAGTTTATTTTTGATTAGCATTGTCGGCTAGCCAGTGAAAATCAATCATTTCACAATGCAATATAATTAAAATTTTTAATTAATGTCATTTTAACACTTATTTATTTAATTTTTTTTTTAATGATCAATTTATCCTCCTGAAAACGACTCCTTTTACATCTGAGCAATCCCCTTCATTCTTCATACACTACATAGTGTAGAAATTACACTACAATTAATTTATTAGAGCCAATAATTTACGGCATTCGAAAATTCTAGCATTACATTTGCAGACTAATAAAATAGTTACCACAAACTATTTGTTTAGTGATAATCACACACACTACTATTAAAAGAGATGAAAATGAAAAAGAGATATTTACAACCTAAAGTTGAGGTGACTCTAATATATACTGAAGAAGGAATTGCAGCAAACTCAGCAAAAGTTTATCCATATGACAATGGGAATTATATTCAAGATGAATGGACTCAAGAAGCTGACGACACTAGAAATATTGATTGGTAGTATTTTATAGCTAACAAAAAAAAGCGACAGGAACCCTGTCGCTTTTTTTTATTCCTATAAATAAATATAGGCAGTTTAAAACCCAAGCTTGGAGAATAATCCGGGTTTCTTCCAAGTTTGTTTAAAATGCTCTGCTATGGAATCATGATCTTGATAGGAAAGAACATAATCCAAAATTTTATGTGCTTCTTTTAAATATCCCTGATGATAATTTGCATGTGCCTTTGCTAACAACACTTCTTCCGACAAACTATCGTATGACCAATCCTCATTTTGATAGATATTTTCAAATTTCTCAACTAAAGAATTTACCTGGGCTAAGTCATTTAATTTATCATACAACTTAATGCCGTAACTCAACCATAAAACATATTCTGTCGGTTCCAATGCCTCACTGCAAAAAGTATCATAATCAGAAAAAAACGCTGCTCCTTCGCGGTACTGACCTATTTGAAAATGACTTTTTACAATCATATACACCGTTTTGGCTTTATCAAAGTCATTTAACAGGAAGGATTGTTTATTTTCCAAATATAATCTTGCCGCGCGGTTGACCTGTTCAAAATCCTCCAACTCATTATATACTTGCATTAAATTATATTGTGGATTAGCTTCATCTGGATAGGTTTCCGATATACCTTGATAATAATCTCTACGCTGTAAAGCAGGTTTACCTTCATGTTCGTGATACAAAACCTCCTCCACTGTATTTTTTGCTGCTTCAAAGTCCCGAAAATCATAATCAGAAATATCTGGGTTTTCTTGATAATGTTCATAAATCTCAAATAATAAGTCCTGAGCTTCCTGAACGATATCTTCGGAATTACCTAACTTATGATTTACAGACACCCAATCTGCTCGATGCTGTAGATGCTTATAAAATGAAACTGTCTGCTCATCATACAAGCTGAAATAGTTCTCTAAAGCTAACTGAGCCCCTTCATAATCTTTATTCTTTAATAGGGAATCTACAAGGCTATGTTGCAATTCGGAAAATTCAGAATGATTTAGACCTTCTCTAGCCATTTCAACCGCCAATTCATAATTTCCCAATGCCGTATATACTATCGAAAGGTTATTACAGCACATGGCCCAACAATGCTCATCCCCATAAAAATCACTCTCATACTTAAATTCTTCAAAATACTTTCTAAAACCATCATATGACTGTTGATACAATTTAGAATCTAAAATCCTTAATGCTTCTTTGATCGCATCATCAGCCATGTTTTTTAGAAAATCATCTAGATTGACCCCCTCATTGTAAATATCCCTCGGTAAACTGGAAAATTGTGGCAATTCTTGTTCAACTAACCCGTTCGACAAAAATTGGGATTCAACCATACGCCTCCAAGTTGTTACATCTGCTTGTATGGAAACACCAGTTTTTAATAATGGATAGGCTTCATCAAATTCTCCCATCTCATATAGGTATGTCCCAGCAAAATGATAGGCAGCATAATTGTTCGGAAACTTATTTTTTATCTCCAAACTATGATGGTAATAAAAATCCTCCGGTATACCCAAAGCCTCTGAATAATTGCGCTCAATAATTAATTGAAAATAAAAAACATTAGGATTTTGATAGCCTAAATCAATCTGTTCCTTAAATCTATTATGCCATTTAACATAGGCATCCACAACCTGCTGACTGTGGCTATCTCCCTTAAGTAATTTTAACAAAACTTTAAGGGAAACATCCAAAGAATTTCCTTCAAAAGCAATCTCTGCAAGATCTAGGTACTCATTATCATGCGGACTCACAAAAGTATAAATCCCCTTGTCAATCAATTCCACCTGAGCCTCTTTACTTATAAATCCTGTTCTGTCTAATAGATAAACCTTCTTTATCCAACAAATTGAAATATTCCGATCTCTCAGGTCACGGTTATCCTTGAATTCTATCTCAAAAAATTCAATCGCCTCATCTAGACTCTTAAGAAGTAATTCTTCATCTTGAAAAACTTCATAAATCTTAATCTGAAAATCATGACCATAAACTCTATTTAACGGATTTTCCTTCAACCTTTCAGCATATTCTAAATATTCCTGTTTATTGCTTTCTGTCAGATGCCTTTTGTCCCTTCCGATCTGATTTAATGTAAACTGATTGCTTAATGGGTAGTTTAAAATATTATATAAAACACGAGCATTATTTGGTTCATAACTCAATACGCGCTTTAAATACGGTATAACATGCTGCTGAATGGCAGCATATGCTTCCTCATGCCCCTCCTCAAATGCTCGGTCATGATGTGCTATGGCCATTAGGAATAGAACGTCGGTATCCTGCGGATGGTCTAATAGATGTTCTTCCCCTTCTCTAATACATAGATCCAATTCACCTGCGTAAAATAACTGCTCCAATTCTTCGTAATTCATTATCCTATTTTATTTCAATCATCATTATTAATTCCAAAAGCAAAATACAAAAGTTAATGCGCATTAATAATAGGGAATTTCAGGGATTTTTAATGTTAACACTTTCTTAATACTCGAATTATTAATACTTACCTATTACTGAATAAAATAGAATTCACTTATCTTTAATTAAGATTTTAATGCATTCAATGAACACAAGAGAAGATATAATAAAAAATTATATTGAAGGATATAACAACTTTGATGTAGAAAAGATGGTTCGTGATATGGATAACGAACTGTTATTTGAGAACATTAGCAACGGCATGGTAACAGACTCACTTTCTGGTAAAGAGGATTTCATGCATCAAGCAGAACAAGCAAAAGATTTTTTTTCACAAAGAACGCAAACCATTACTGCCATAAATCATCATGATACATTCTCTGAGGTTTTTATCGATTATGAAGCAATCATGGCAATGGACATCTCTGATAGTTTAAAATTCGGAGATAAAATTAAGCTAAAAGGAAAATCCATTTTTGAATTTAATTCTGAAGGAAAAATATCCTTGATTAAGGATATTAGCTAAAAGAAGGGCTACCTAACAGTAGCCCTTCTTTTAAAATGCGTCAACCACAGCATTTATAAAATCTATCTCTTCTTGAGTGAGATTAATATCCATCGACTTTGCATTCTGGACAGATTGATGTGCATTTCTAGCACCTGCTAATGCAATGGTAATCCCTGGACGTTCGATGGTCCAACGTAAAACTAACTGAGCCAGGGTAACACCCTTGTCGTCAGCTAATGGTTTAATTCTTTCCAAAAGAATATTCGCACGGTGTATAAAATCTGGTTGAAAGTGAGGATGCTTCGCTCGGTGGTCACCTTCCTGAAATTCATACCCAGAATGAATCTTTCCAGTTAGCAATCCTCTTTCCAAAGGGCTGTAGGCCAATACTGCCTTATCATGCTTGATACAATACGGGATAGTTTCTTCTTCGACTCCTCTATTAACCATACTATATGGAATTTGATTGGATACTATGGGTAATGTCCGCTCAGCTTCTGCCATTAATTGAGCACTGTAGTTACAGACACCGGCATATCTCACCTTCCCTTGCTCTATTAACTGAGATACAGCCTCAAAGGTTTCTTCAACTGCTGTAGTTGTATCTGGCCAATGTATTTGATATAAATCAATATAATCAGTACCCAATCTTTTTAAGCTCTGCTCACATTCATAAATAATACTTTCCTTGCCTGCATACTTATAAATTTCAATATCATCTCCATTATTCATCTTACTATGAAACGCGAAATCACCTTTTGCAAGATCCCATCGCATCCCAAACTTGGTAAGAATCTGAGTTTTATCTCGAGGTATGTCTTTTAGTGCTTCCCCTACAATTTCCTCACTTGTTCCTTGACCGTAGATGGGAGCAGTATCGATGGTCGTAACTCCTAACTCATATGCCGCAACTATGGCTTCAACGGCATCTTTTCGATCAGTTGAACCCCACATCCATCCACCAGCTGCCCAAGCTCCAAAGGTTATTACCGAGGCATTAATTTCACTGTCACCTATATATCTGTATTCCATAACAATATTTATTTTTTAGTATTGAATTTTCGATTATATCAACCTTAATAACAGACACTTACCTTAAAATGTTTGTTATTTCTCAACTTTCTCACCATTATAAATTTCATTTAACATTACAAATAGTTCTGGATGATCTTTCTCCAATAGTCTTGGCTTCTGAAAAAAATACTCTGAAACTACGGCAAAGAATTCCGCAGGATTCGTAGCTGCATAATCCCTAATTTTTGATTCATCCCTCCTAATTTCTTTAATGGTCTGATGCATCTCATCTATCCATGGTTGAATTAAGTTCTTTGGAATCAGATATTCGGGGACTCCATCAACTTCTCCGTCTGCCTTATCTATTAAATGGACAAATTCATGTATCGCCGTATTTCCATCAGAATGTTGTTCAAACCCAGCCATCAATGCTGGCAGTGAAAGGATCATTTTCCGATGCATGGCTCCGTCTCCAACCATTCCTAGGATATTCCTCCTTTCCTCTTCAGTATTATATTTCTCATTGAAAGTACCAGGATATACCAATACTTCATCTAAATTCTCATACGACCAGTTATGAAAATGGAAAAGGGGAATGGTTGCACTTGCCGCAATTAATATGCACTGCTCATCCGTAATCCTTGCGCCTTTTTCCGGTGAAATCCGTGTAGTATGTAAAAAATAAGAAACCCTGCTTATAAATGTGGCTTGCTGCTCCTCATTGAGCTGATTGAAAAAATCAACTTTGTCATGTAAGACTTCCTTAATGTAATCTTCATTAGGTATTTCAGGATTCACTATTTTCTTATTCCCAACATTCTTCCAAACAAAAAACACCAATACAATCCCAAATAAGAAAATAATAATTAAAACGACAGTACTATAAGTCTCCATATAACGGTCAGAAAAACAATATTTCTAATATACAAAAAACAAAAAAGAGCTATCTGATTTTAGATAGCTCCTTTTAAATATATTCAAGGGGAATATTACATCATTCCACC
>JBEBTR010000094.1:0-13046 GCA_040393725.1 Sphingobacterium endophyticum
TGGAGTAATCTTTCTACATCCTTCTCGGTATATTTAGCGATTTTTTTATAGTCGAAATTTGAAAAAGCCTTTTTATAACCTTCTCTTTTTCTTAGGATTGTAATCCAACTTAATCCGGCCTGTGCAGATTCCAATATTAAAAATTCAAACAATACCTTGTCATCTGTTACGGGTTTTCCCCATTCCTTATCATGGTAGGATTGATATAATTCATCCGTACCACACCAACCACATCTCACAATTTCTTTTTTACTCATTTTTTCAATTTATAAAGCAATAATTTTGTTCTAACTTTACGGCTTTCATGAAACATTTAAAAGCATCAAGTCTTATCCTATTTTTAATATTTAGCAGCATTCTTTATGCTCCTAAAGTCGTTGGCCAAAGTTTAGCTGCTGACTCAACCTCGGTTGCTGATTCATTAGCAAAAAAGGATTCATTGGCTAGATTAGCTGTTTTTGATTCGTTGGACAATGCTCTTAAAAATAGTCAAATAATTCTTTTCCCGGATAAAGGAATAAATTATTTGAAAATGGGATTAGATTCTACCGTTAATAAGGGTAGTCATGATCTTTTATATGGATTAGAATCACATCATTTAAACGACAAGGAATCAACTGTACATATTGGTATTGAAAAAACTAGCCGCCCGGCATGGGTTCTATTGGTTGTTTTTTTACTATTTCTAGTATTAGGAGTCCTGCGAATTATATTTCCGGTAGAATTAAAGATCATTGTTGATGCCTATTATAAAGAGCGCTTATTGCTTCAGGTAAGTAAGGAGGATAATTTAGCAACCTCATGGCCTTATATATTTTTATATGCAGTTTTCAGCTTGTCTTTAGGTTTATTTGTTGTTGTGATCATGTCAAGTTTTGGCGACAAAAATTATCTTACGTTCGAAAATTTTTTAAAAAATTCAGGATTTGTAGCGATGTTATTTATTGCTAAAATTTTGCTTATACGTTTTGTTTCCTTTGTCTTCCAACTAGAAAAAATAGTACGGGAATATATTGCAATTCTTTACTTGGTGTATTTTAATAGCATGTTTTTCTTGATGCCATTTCTTTTGGCGGTGGTCTTTATTCCTTCTAATTATTTCAAATCGATTTCGATTATTTACATCTGTTTAGTAATAATTTTGTTCTCTTACAGGTTCTTAAGAACTGCAATTCACTTGTTTGGTCATTTCAAATTTTCTATTTTTTATTTAATTCTTTATCTTTGCAGTCTCGAATTAGCACCAATTTTGATATTAGTGAGGTCACTAAGTAATTAAGAAAGAGTATATGCAGATTGATGTAGAAAGATCCAAAAAAGTAAAGAGCATATTAGTTACTTTACCAAAGCCGGAAAACGATAAATCTCCTTATTTCACACTAGCTGAGAAGTATAATTTAAAATTAGATTTCAGAGGTTTTATTCATGTAGAGGGAGTTTCTGCAAAGGATGTCAGGAAAGAGAAGATTAATTTTGCAGATTATTCTGCGGTAATCTTTACCAGCAAAAATGCAGTTGACCATTTCTTTAGGGTATGTGAAGAGATGCGTTTTGACGTTTCAGCAGAGCTAAAATATTTCTGTATATCAGAAACCATTGCTCTTTATCTTCAGAAATATATTCAATATCGCAAGCGTAAGATTTTCTTCGGAAAGCAAACGGCTAAAGATTTAGAAGATGTTTTGAAGAAACACAACAAAGAGAAGTTTTTATTTCCATGTTCAGACATGGCAAATGAGGAGACCCAAAGATGGTTGCAAGAAAATGGTTACGATTTTACGCCAGCGGTATTGTTTAAAACAGTGATTTCGGACATCAAGGATCTAAAAGATGTTTTTTACGATATTATAGTTTTCTTCAGTCCCTCAAGTGTTCAATCCTTGTATGAGAACTTTCCGGATTTCATTCAAAATAATACTCGCATTGCAGCATTTGGAGCTACCACGCAACAGGCATTGTTGGAACATGGATTAATTTTGGATATTCCAGCACCAACTCCAGTTGCACCAAGTATGACTATGGCAATTGAACAATATATCAAACACGTAAATAAATAAGCGATTTATTTAAAGATACAGGGGCCGCATCAAAACATTAAATTTTGTTGCGGCTTTTTTATTTACTCATCATCCCAAGATTATTTCCTGTAAATTTGATATTTATCTTTTTTTAATAAATATTAAATCAATAATTTGGTAAAAAATCGAAGTAAATAGATAGGAGAGTTATCTTGGGTATATTTATTGTAGAAATATTTTTTTTATGTTTGCATTAACACAAAAATGGGAAGATTGTGAAATTAAAACCTGTTAATAGTATCTCTGGAATAGCTCCTAAAGACTTTATTAGGGACTATCTTAATAAAAGTCAGCCTGTTATTATAAAGGATTTTATCAGTAAAGATAGTCCTTGTTGGACAAAATGGAGTTATGACTATTTCAAGGAAATAGCGGGTAATGAGCAAATAGATGTTTATGGTAGGGAAGAAGAGTCTCAGAATCACGCTGCGAGTCCTCCTGTTGGTCGTATGACTTTTGGTGAGTATTTGGATTTGATCCGAAAAGGCCCTACTGAACTGCGATTATTCTTGTTCAATCTGATGAAAATTCGGCCGGAACTTAAGAAAGACGTTATCTTTAATGATGTTACTGGTGGTAAGGTATTACAGTGGCTGCCGTATATGTTTTTTGGAGGGGAAGGTTCTGCAACTCGCAATCACTTCGATATTGATATGTCGCATGTCTTTATATCTCAGTTTCAGGGCGCTAAGCGTATATGGTTGTTTCCGAATAACCAGTCTGATTTGATGTATAAATTGCCGTATAACTTTCACAGCATTGCTAATTTGAAGAAAAGCAGTGTCAATGAATATCCAGGGTTAGAGTTTTTGGATGGTTATGAGGCCGTGATTAACCCCGGTGAAACATTATATATGCCAGCCGGCTGGTGGCATTATATTCAATATGAAACAGAAGGTTATTCTATTTCTGTTCGTGCGTTGGCTAATTCATTGAGTGAGAAGCTAAAGGGGGCAAGAAATTTATTTGTGACCCGTCATTTCGATGATACCATGCGTAAAATATTTCAAGAAAAGTGGTTGGATTATAAAATAAATACCGCAAAGAAAAGAGCTAATAAGGCTATCAAAAAATATAAAAAGTCATAATAAAAAGTATTAAAAAGGAAGGGTTCTAATCAATCGATTAGAACCCTTCCTTTTTAATAAACAAATTGTTATGGTGTTTCAAAGCCATATTTTTTGTAGATCGCTTTAGCCTGATCTGATTTCATGAAATCAACAAAATCCTTTGCTGCTCTAGCTCTTGGAGCATTCTTCATTTCTGCAATCATATATGTCGCTCGAATGTTTTCGTTTTTAGGGATTTCAATGAGTTCTACAGGGTGATTAAGAATGGATTGGTAAACTACTTCAGAATACCAAACAGGAGCCGCATCGACCTCCTGATATAAAATTTTCATGGGGCTTTCTCTGTGATGTATTTTGGTAAGATATGTAGATCCATCTGCTACCTTTTCCTGCATAATCTTTTTTTCTAATGCCTCACCACCTAGTTTTTTATAAACGGAAACGATTTGTCGTCCTATACCTTCCCAAGCAGGATTAGGCATTGCTATTTTAACATCAGGTTTCGCTAAATCTTGAACGGACTTAACGGCTTTTGGATTTCCTTTTGGAACCATGATGGCCAATGTATTATATGCATACACTTCAGTCCTGGAGAAGTAGGCCTGCATACTATCGATCCTGTTTTTTCCTGCAGCATACACGTCAGGTTGATGAGCGATCCTCATATTGCCAATAGTTATTGAGCCGCCTTCAATCTGCTTCGCTAATATCCCGGGAGGTAGAGTTTCAACAAAAATCCTTTCATATTTTGGATGTTGAGCCTTAAAAGCGGCAATTAAGTCATCCATGACCATAAACTGATTTCCGGCAAAGAATACGACGAGCTGAGGATCTACGATGTCTCCAAAAAGATCCGGGACATTATCGATTCCTGGAACCGTAAAATTCACTGCCGATTCTGGTGGAGTATTCCAGGGTGGATCAAATTGAAATTTATCTTGGGCAAAGGATTTATTCATTATAAAAATAACAGCAATAACAATAATTCGTTTCAAATTCATTCTATACTTATTTAAATTTCCAGTAAGATTATGGTTTTACAATGATCCATCCTTCAGATGCGCGAATAACCAACTCACCGTTGCCACTCGGCACATAGCCAATGAAATCATAAAGTTGTTCTTTCTTTAAATTTCTTTCCTGTAATGAATTTGTGCACTGAGCTACAATTACTCCATTGTCAATAAGTTCTTTTAGGGCGTCAGCATAGGCTGAATCCTTAAGCATAACTTCGGTTCCACCGGAGAAAGTAATTAATTCAACTTCTAATTTTCCTTTTAACCTAGGGTCATTCAGTACATTTTTAATATTTCGAAAAGCCTTTTTTACAACATCTGGGTTATTACTGTCCAGTTGGTAAATTGCTTTATAGTGTTTATTGTGGGCTTCGGCGCCCGTAAATTCAGCATTGTGAATTAACTTACTTTGTAGATCGGTAGATTGTGCTTTCAGTAATGTTCCCGTCATGAGTAGAGTGCATAATAAAATAATGTTTTTCATTTATTAAAAATTAAAAGGTCCATATTTATGTTGTTCTTGAGATTTATTATCTGCAAAAGGGGGATAAGGACTGTCCTTGGGTTTTTTACTTAGATCAGGATAGTCAATTTCTTTATTGGATTTTTCTGGTCTTTCAAAAGAATTGATATAGGCAGCAACATCGTAGGCTTCTTCATCTGTAAGGATGGGATCCTCTGCAGTTGCTCCTAATGGCATGTTTCCTTTGATAAATTTTGCTGCGGTTAGCATTCTTCCCATTCCTGCGCCATCATTGAATGAATCATTGCCCCATAAAGGAGGATATAGGTATCCTTCTTCCAAGCTTCCTGGTTTTTTAGCTAAGCCCAAACCATCAGCTTGGTGACAACTCACACATTGTGTCTTGAATACAGATTCTCCATTGTGTAAATCAGCTTTCCTTGAAGGAGCTTCTAGTTTTACAAAGCCCTGGCCTTCGATTCGTTCACCGACTTTAACATCCTTACTCAAATGTTTGATATAACTTATGATGGCAACCATTTCCTTGCTTTCAACTGGAAGTTTCTTTCCATTCATGCTACGCTCGAAACATCCATTTATTCTTTCTTCCAAAGTTGCAACTTTTCCCTCTCGACCACTAAATACAGGAAAAATAGCACTTAAACCAACATATGGAGCAGCGTATGCCTTGGTTCCAGCATTTAAATGACAACTTGCACAGGCAAGATTGTTTCCTGAATAAACTTCGCCGATTTTATTGTTTGGTCCTAGATATTTATAAGTTTCCTTGATTAATTTCTCACCATAGGCCGCCATCTTTCCCTCCTCATTCTCAGGGTAGGGAGCCATTTTAAAATCTTCAATATGATTTAATGAATTTGATGTCGCCTTTGATTCTGTTTTAGAAACTTGGCTTTCTTTTTTTAAAAAATCCGTATTAATTCCCAATGCTTGTAAAACAACTAATATCAAAATGAAAATAAATATTCCAGCCACAATTCTGGATTGTTTGGCTATTTGATTTACTTCCTTTATCAGTAATTGAGATTGGTTTAAATTGTTTTCCATAATAGCAAACATAAGCTTGCTTTTGGACTTGCTAAAACGGTAAAATGTTATGGGCTATAACCTTAAGTTATGCTAGGATATAAGTGCTTGATTTAGAAATCTAACAAACTGCTTTGGCAATCCTGAGAGCTCACCATGAAGATGAACTAAATATAATTCTCGATCTATTTCAAATCCATCAACTTTAATTTGTTTTAAGGTTCCATTCTCTAGATCATTTTGAACTGCATAGCGAGAAAGAATACCGATGCTATTGCTGAAGCGAATATATTGTTTGATGGATTCAGAACTCGACATCTGAACTCGATTGATTAAGTCTTTTGCGTTTATTCCATTCTCCTTAAACTTCTGAAAGAGAATATCGTTTGTTCCTGAGCCAGGTTCCCTGAAAATAAATTCTTGTTTTACCAATTCTTCCAGACATATAGGTGTCTGTTTAAATAAAGGATGAGATTGACTTGCCACCCAAATTAATTGGTCATCCAATATTTTATTATATTTTAACGATTGGTCTTCTGCGATTCCTTCAACAAAACCTAATCCTATTTTACGTTCGAACAACCACCGGTCTACTTGAGCTGTGTTCCCAGTAAATAATTTGATTTTAACCAAAGGATTTTGTTCAGAAAATTGAGCGATTATTTTGGGTAAAATATATTGAGCGATTGTGGTACTTGCCCCAATAATTAAATTTCCTTGAATTTGGTTGTTCAGAAGCCCTAATTTATAGTCAGCTAGTTCATATTCTTGAATAATTACTCTTACTGACTCCATTAAGGTTTTTCCAGCCTCAGTTAATAATATTCTACTTCCATTTCTTAAGAATAATGCTTGACCAATCGTACTTTCTAATTCTTGGATATGCTTAGAAACTGCCGGTTGACTTATATTTAATTCTCTAGAGGCTTTTGTAAAACTTAAGTCACGAGCTACGTGATAAAATACTTTTATCCTAAAATTTACTTCTAACATATGACGGTTCAGGTTGAAATGATATAATTATGCTTCTTCTTCTGCTTTTTCGGTAATACTATATTTATAGAATAAAGTATAAGGGTCTGATGGGTAAACGACAGCATCAGGGTTATGTTTGAAAGGAATGTCAGTATTAAATAATTCCTCCAATTTCTCACGGAGAAATTGAATGAAGACTTTTTTCTGGTCTTCCAGGATTAAATCTTCGAAGACTAAACTTCCCGATCTGTTTCTGAATAATGTGCCGTCTTCACGCATCCTTCTAGCAACATATAGATGCGGTTCCAATCCATTTATTCCAGCAATCTGCTCATAAACAAACGCATAGAATAATGTTTGTAAAAGGGCTTTGTTCTCTGTGTTTTCAGCAAATACTTTGTCTAAGTTGCCAAAGACAACCTGATCGGCACCAGTTTTATAATCAACAATTCTTAATTTATGTTGCCCTGATTTGGTTATGACTTCGTCAACACGGTCAATAATACCATATAATTTTATTTTTTCAGCCCTTCCATTAATTTCAATGTCAAAGTCTAAGAAATAGTCCTGGTCATTTTCTAATTCAACTATCCGAATCGAGTCATATTGATCGATATCATATTGCAAATACATCTTAATATATTCAGATGATATCTTATGCATTATTCGTTGCAAACTGTTCAGTTCATCTACCTTTTGAAAAGTGACTTGGTATTGTTTTGCTATTTCATGGAGAACAACTTCATCTACTTTTTGAAGGGAGTGAACTAGTTCTTGGGTCGAGACAAAATCCTTTTTTTGAAGAAATGGAGTTAATAGTTGTTCCATACATTCATGGATCACTGTGCCTAATTTATTCATTTCGAACTCCTGAGAGATAGAAGGAGGTTCTTTAATCTCGGCAACATATTTTAAGAAAAACTGCAATGGAGACATTAAATACGTTGTAAAAGCTGATGCAGATAGCGCCTTTTTATTTAGAATGTAGGAACCATATAGTTTATTCCATATTTCTCCTTTTTTTTCTACTATTAATTCAGAAGGTTGATCAGGAAATAATAAGGCTTGCTGATGTGTCCTTTTAATGAAATTGAATTTGGTTTCAAAACTTAGCTGTTTGATAAATCTACTTTCTTCTCCAGTACTATTTTCATCTACGATCCCATTATAGAATAGGTTGATATCTGTGCTATATTGAAAGTGTCTATAAAATAAATAAGCTGAAAGAGCATCTTGATTTTCTAGAATAGGCAATCCGTAAGCCTTTCTTAGATTATTGGGTAAGAAAGTAGCCGAGCTCGAGGTTTTTGGTAAAATACCTTCATTCGCGCCTAGTATATAGATACGGTCAAAATTCAAACATCGACTTTCAAGAAGTCCCATGATTTGCAAACCGTATAATTGATCTCCTTCAATTGCTGAATTGATTGGTGACAATGCTTTTTTGACTAACCCAACCTGAAAAAGGATACTCAGGGTTCCCAATTTTTGAAATCCCAATTGTAATTGATTTAAAACCTTTTTAGTTTCGATAAGAAGATTGGATTCAATTACCTTAGTTCTTCCTTCTAATGCCAAGCCATTTAAAAGGTCGTCAAGAATTCGAATCATTGCGGGGATAAGATCCTCAGAGCTATTTAATTTTTTAAAGAAATAAGGTGTTACAGAAGTGCTTATATCAATATCTTCTACAGGAATTTCAAATAATTGCTTCTCGGCAGAATCTTTTTGAATTGCTTGTTTTTGACTTCTACTTACTTTCGTTAATGGATGGCTTAAAAATGTTTCAAGCAATTGATACGGAATGTTATTTTTCTTTTGCTGAGAAATTAAAAGTTGTACTTCAGTCCATAAATCTAATAAACCATATAGAGGTGATTGAATTAAAGGATAACCCGTGGTGATATTAATATCAATTTTAGGTAGACTTTGTAATAGAGGAACCAAGAGACTTTCATCCGCCAAAAGTATTGCTGCAGTTTCCTTTTTGAAATCAATTTGTTCTCCTTCTTTCAATATTTCGTGCAATAATTTCGTTTCACTATTCTTCCCTAAGGTCTGGAATAGTTTAACATCAGAAGTTCTATTTCCAATAATATTTGGAGCTTCGCCAAGTGAGTTAATCAATCCGGTTCGAAAGATGTTTCTTCGAAGGAATAAGCCGGCTTCCTGAATTTTATCATCTAAATAATGGGAGTCAACATCAAAATAAAATAGCGCCTTATCCTCATCCTGCCATTGTTTGAACAGTTTAGCTTCGGCATTATTAAGTGCATTGAATCCAACAAATAAAACCTTCTGATATCCTTGGATGAAGTTTTGGTTTTCTGCTTTCCCTTCTGCCAATTGCCTATAAATTGTTGGAAAGTTGGTTTGGTTCTCAGCTTTTAATTTTTCTTTAAATGTATGATAAAGTATTGGAAGGCGTTTCCAAAGTGCAAGAAATCTTTGTTGTACAGCAGTATGTCCTTTCATACTGAAAGATTTCCAAAATTGTTTGATGAATGATTGCTGCTCCTCGGTGAAATGTTGAAAGGTTATATCAATCTCCGTTGTATCGTAAAGTTCCATATAGACCTGGTCAATAGGTACCAAATCATAGTCTAACTGCCCAAAATCACTTAATATAATTTCAGCTATTGGATAAAACTCTTCTAAGGTTTCAGGTTCTTTTCCTTCTTGGGCTAAAAGTTCGTTATGGATTTCGTATAGAAAAAAGAATTGGCTGAGTGGAGTAGCCTGCAAACTTTTTGTCGATTGACCAAAAAATTCTTGAATAGTGAAAAATTGGGGTGACCAAATTGCTTGGCCATAGACATCCACGAGGTGCTTCTTTAAATAAGTAATAGGCCTTTTGTTATTGAATACTATAGCAAGATCCGAAATGTCTTTACCAAACCTTGTCTGTATATCTTCTGCAACTAATCTTAAAAATGCTTTTTCCATGATCTATACTTATTTCACTTCTACTAATTCTTTGGACTTTGCATAATATAAATATCCTTTGATATTGCTATATCCAACATTTTTTAAGGCATTCATATATCTGCCTACTTGTGTTTTATGGTTAATGTAATCCCCTTGTGTAAATTTGAAATCTAGCACAATGGTCTCATTCAGGTTTGTAAAAACTTTATCTGGCCGTTGAGTACTTCCATCTTCTAAAATAATACTTGATTCATTCCAAACCTTATAATCTCCTGTTAGCCAGGTGTTGATTATTGGGTGGTTCCATATCTGTTGGATTTCTTTCAATAAAGATTCTTTTTCATCGACTGCCAAAACCCCTTCCGCAATAAATTGGTCGACGAAATGGTTTATTTCAGATTCATCCTTGACTAAAGAAACTATCTCATGCGCCAATACACCATATTGCGCGGCTTTCTCCAGCATTAAAATGTTATTGATATTACGGGCTGTCGACTTTTCCAAGGCGGTTTCTAGAGCATCAGATTGGGGATAGTCGTACAATTCGATTTTTAGTTTATCATCGATTAGGTCCTTTTCATTCCTGGAGCCTACATTTTCTAATACAGGGTCATTTATTTGAAGAGAATTATTTTCTAATTGATAAGGAGAATTAGGAGAATTCAAAACTTGAATTAGTAAATCACTTATAAATTCATTTTTAATCTCCGATCCCGTTATTTCTCCGGTTTTCTTATCCACGTTGTCTTTAAATTGTGGAGCAGTAATATATAAATGCCGTTTAGCCCTTGTAGTCGCCACATAAAATGTATTTAATGCATCCATGTAATTGAATAGCATTTCCTCATAGTACTGTTTATAGAAAACAGATTTACCTAAAGTTTGGGTGTACTTTACGGGGATTTTTCCAAGCTCAGAAAAAGGACTTTCCAAGACATCGATCCAAAAATCTCCATTGGTCATACCATCAAGTTTCCAGGAAGAAAAAGGAATCATCACCACCTCATAAGCAAGGCCTTTAGATTTGTGAATCGTAGTAACTTCTATTGCGTCAATCTTACCATTGGCAGGTAATACTGCTCTTTCACCATCCTCATCCCAATATTCCAAGAATTGAATAATTCCCCTTTCCCCCTGTGTTGAAAATGCTGTCGCAATATCTTTGAAAGCAAGGAGATAAGGCAAATGAATGCTTCCCTTGTTTCCTAGTTGGTAAATATCAATAAGTTTTTCTACTAAGTGAACTAGAGGTAATTTCTGCAAAAAGGACCATGATTCTATTAATTGACTTGGCAATACTTGTGCTAATTCATTCAGGTTATTGTCTTTAAATTTTAACCAATTGTCCTGTTCAAAGTTGGAGCTATTGTGCGCCAATTGATATAGATAAGCCATATTGGCGTGATGAATTACATGTTTGTTTGATTGGAAAACCAATGCTCTTAAGGTTTCAATAATCAAATTTATCGCATGGTTTGAAATTAAGGTAAGCGCATCACCAGAAATAACTTCAAATTGTAATCCTTCAGAGTTTTTGAATTTCATCAATTCCTGGATGACCAACTTTGCCTGTGCATTACTTCGGACCAAAATGCCTATATCTGAAGGCTTATAGATGCCATTACTAATCCATTCACCAATTTTGGAACATAACACTTCTAAAGATTCGTCCATGACCTGATTGTTTCTAGATCGACCATCTGAAACAGGAAAGAAATTAATCTCAATATTTCCTAAAGGTTTACCTTCGCTTATTTTGCTCTCAGGAATAAGTTGAGCACTATTTTCATAAGCCTTAATCAATAAATTGTCATTCCCCATTTCCAACCACCATCTATAATCTTCTTTAGAGAGTCCCTCTGCAACTTTTTCATTAAGGATTTGCTGCATTAAAGCAGGAATTCTGTCAAATAAATAATTATTAAAATTGATGATGTTAGGAAGACTTCTGTAATTAGTTTCCAGGGTACCGCTATCAATAAATTGATGAATTTCATCAGCCCTTAAATGGAAGTTTTGAGATACTTGCTGGTCTACTTGTTGAAGGAGGATCCTCCAATCTCCATTTCTCCAACGGTAGATACTCTGCTTGACATCGCCAACCACCAAATGCTCGCTTATTTTTCCTGTAGCATCTGCAAGTGCATTTAAAAGAAGAGGGCTATAATTTTTCCATTGTATTCTGGAAGTATCCTGAAACTCATCGAAAAGGAAATATTTGTATCTATTACCTATTTTTTCCCATATAAATGTAGGATCACTATGTTCATCTAATCCAAGTTTGTTTAAAAGGATCTGAGCGTCTGAAATCAATTGAGCTGAATTGTTTTTACGCCATTGGCTCAAAAGGTCGCTCATCTCTTTTAATAAGCGCAAAAAATATAAATTACTACTTACAGCTTGATAAGCAATATAACTTGCAAAGTGCTGCTGAAGAGTTAGGATAGCATCCAATGCAGGTTGAATACCTTGTATATAATCATATCGAATCTCTTTGTTGGAATCAGTAAAAGCCTCTTCGTTATCTACTAATACAGTGAACTTGTCAAATATTTTTTCTTGAATATCGCCTATCGAAATCTTTCGTAAATCCACATTTATTTTGGCTGCGGAAACTAACTTGTTTCTGGATTTAGATTTCATTTCCGACTCCTCAATATTTAAGCTTCGATAAACTGATTTGAAAGTCTCCAATCCCTGTTCAAGTGCATTTAAGAAATTGTTTGATTTCTCTTCTATTTCCTTATTTAAAAGATTGAAGATTTTATGGGTGTCAGTAGCAATCATGTAGCTGTCAAATTCTTGGAAGTTCTCTGAAAATATCAACCCTGCCAATCCCATTAATTGTTGCCTATAATTCCAATTCTCATTTCTGCCAATCTTTTGTTCGGCATAGTTTATTATCCATTCAAGAAGATCAGGACGATCATCCAATAATTGATTTAGCATAATGGTAAGGTCTTTCTTGACCTTATTGATATTCATTTCGATAGCATATCCTGAATCCAGGTTGAGTTCATAAGTAAAGCTTCGAATTACCTTTTGAGAGAATCCATCAATAGTGCTAACTGAAAAATGGCTATAGTCATGTAGAATCCTCCTGTATATATGATGTGCTTTTTCCTGAATGGTATATGGATCCCAGCTTGGGTTTTGTAAAATGAGCTGCTTTCTGTATTGTTCGATTTCATCGTTGCTGTCACCAATAGCCAAACCGTGTAAGACAGACATTATCCTACTTTTCATTTCAGCAGTAGCTTTATTTGTAAAAGTAACTGCCAATATTTCTCTATAACTACTTTCCTTAGAAAGCAAGAGGGTAAGGTAGTGGATTGTTAGACTAAATGTTTTTCCTGATCCAGCAGAAGCCTTTACAATTTTTAAAGGAGCAATTCTTTGCATAAAGATGACTATGGTTTTGAAGTATTTGAATATCGGAAAATTTTAGTACTTAGTAGGCAGTAAATGA
>JBEBTR010000095.1:0-12610 GCA_040393725.1 Sphingobacterium endophyticum
TCTTTAATCGCTTCAAGCATTTCAATTACCGCTTGGTTGGCTCCACCATGTAATGGACCCCATAGCGCATTGATACCTGCTGAAATCGAAGCATACATGTTGGCATTCGATGATCCAACCATACGTACTGTAGATGTTGAACAGTTCTGTTCGTGATCTGCATGTAAGATCAATAATTTATGCATCGCATCGATTACTAATGGATCGAAGGTTTTATCTTGATTAACCTCTCCAAAAATCATATTCAAAAAGTTCTCTATATATCCAAAGTTATTTTTTGGATAGACAACTGGATGACCTAATGATTTCTTCTGTATCCAAGATACAATCGTAGGCATTTTAGCCAATAAATTGATAATCGTTTTATTCTCTTCTTCTTCAGTTTGATTTGGATTCAACGATTCAGGATAGAAAGAAGACAATGCTCCTACTAAACAAGACAATTGACCCATGGGATGAGATTTAGATGGAAATCCTGCAAAGAAATTCTTCATGTCTTCGTGGATCATCATCTGTGCTCTGATATCTGAACGGAAATTTTCTAATACTTCTTTCGTAGGAAGCTCCCCATAAATCAATAAATAAGCAACTTCTAAAAATGTAGACTTCTCAGCTAAATCTTCAATAGCATATCCTCTGTATCTTAGGATACCTTTTTCTCCATCTAAAAATGTAATGGCACTCTTAGTAGAACCTGTGTTTTTGAATCCTGGATCTAATGTGATGTATCCAGTAGAATCTCTTAATTTTGAAATATCTAGGGCTTTCTCATTTTCTGTTCCTGTGATATACTTTTATCGTATTCTTACAAATGTATAAAATTGATTTCTATTTTCAGATGTATAATATGAATAATTATGACACAAAATGGTCATTTTAAGACATAATTTGAACTTTATTTTTCAAACTTGTTTATTCAAGACAAATCTTTACTCAAAGGCACTATTTTATTGTTTCTCTCAATTATTACTCGTATTCAACCTTAAATTATCTACAACCTTCAAGCTAAAAAATGTTAAAATATTTTGACATCTACGAAAAGTTCGTACTTTAGTGATAAATACGTAGATCAATGGAAAAACTTACTATACAAGAAGAAGAAGCTATGTTGTCAATCTGGCATTTAGATGGTGGATTTATCCGTGAAATTTTGGATAATCTGAAAGATAAGGACATGCCTTACACAACTTTAGCTTCTACAATCCGTAATCTTGAAAAGAAAGGATATGTCAAAGCTGTGAAATATGCTAATGCTAAACGATATGAACCAATTTTAGATCTCGAAGAATACAAAGGCAAGTTTATGAACTCATTTGTAGGAGATTATTTTAAAAATTCTTACAAAGAAATGGTTTCTTTTTTTGTGAAGGAAGAGAAATTGAGCGAACAAGAACTGGAAGAAATCATGAAAATGATTAAAAACAATAAATCTTGATGTTATGGATTCTATACTAACCTATGTCATACAAGTAAACCTGCTGCTAACACTACTGTATTTTGGATATTCAATCCTTCTAAAAAACTTAACCTTTTATAATTTAAATAGATTTTATTTTCTGATTGGATCTCTATATGCTTTTACTTATCCCTTCTTAAACGTAAAAAGTTGGTTTGCTGAAAAAATAGTTGTTCCGCAAGGGGTCATATTTGAGTATTTCCCATTAGTAATAGAAAATGCTAATCCCGGATTTTCTCTTAACGATCTTTTTATCGTTGTAATCATGCTCGGATCAGCAGTTTTTCTAATCAAATTGCTCACACAATTAGCTAGTTTATTGCGGATTCACCTCTATTCGAAACCTGCGAAATGGCGAGAATATCTTTTTAGGAATGTTGTTTTTCCAATAACGCCTTTTTCTTTTTTTAATAAAATCTATTTGCATAAAAAACAGCACCAAGATTTGGAGCTAAATGATATTTTCAAGCACGAGTATGTACATGTGAAAGGCCATCATAGTATCGATGTCTTGCTGTTTGAAATTGTGTTGCTAATCTGTTGGTATAATCCCTTCGTATGGCTGATGCGCAAAGCTGTACGTCAAAATCTAGAGTTCTTGACTGATCAACAAGTCCTGGATAAAGGTGTGGACCGAC
Source organism: Sphingobacterium endophyticum (assembly GCA_040393725.1). Taxonomy (GTDB): domain Bacteria; phylum Bacteroidota; class Bacteroidia; order Sphingobacteriales; family Sphingobacteriaceae; genus Sphingobacterium; species Sphingobacterium endophyticum_A. The sequence goes on from JBEBTR010000095.1 coordinate 2,095, forward strand.
AGACTTATCAATACTCATTGTTACATGTCACTAAGCAAGGTGCTCAGGTTGGCATTAGCAATCAGTTTAATTTTAAAACTTTAAAAAAGCGCATTATGATGATGAACAAAAAAAGATCATCCAAACTGGAACTTAGTAAGTATGTTTTTCTTCTTCCAATTCTGATCATCGCTGGAATCACTTTTACAGTGAATCAAGCAGAAGCAAAAATTGAAAAAGTTGTTGTCAGATTACAAGAAACGGATTTGAATCAACAGATTAAACAAGTCTTTATTCAAAGTAAATCGGTCGACACTATTAAAGTTGATACCATAAATTTTAATGCCAAGGAATCTACGAAAAATGAAGAAACAATAACGCAACAAAAAAAACCGGAATCGAGAATACAAACAGAAAATCTCATTCAAAAAATCACCACCGATTCTATAAATGCACCCTTGATCATTTTAGATGGAAAAGAGATGACTAAAAGTTTTAAAAGTGTTGCCTTTAATCCAAATAATATTCAATCCATGGAAGTCTTAAAAAACGAGAGTGCTAAGGAGTTATATGGAGAAAAGGCTAAACATGGAGTGATTATTCTTACAACCAAGAAAAATGAATCAAAAGATACGCTTAAGTCCGTGCAAACCGTCGGTAAAATTGTAACTGTAAATTTTTCAGGTAATAAAGTTTACGATTCTGGGAAATTATATGGTGATTTTCCAAATGCAAAATTTGAAGTTAACGGCGAAAAGCAGCCTCTTAAAGGTCAAGTTCAAGGACTAGGGGTTAAATCTAATGAAACTAGGAATAATATTACTGCAATTGCTGTAAAGGACGTTAAAGGTATTGACAACATTGATTATCGATTAGATGGTAAGAAGATTTCAAGTTCAGATTTAGCAAGAATAGACCCAAATACCATTGAATCAATTGAAGTCAATAAAAATGTTGAGCCTCCTCTTGTCCAAATTAATTCGAAAGTAGGCTCTAAGGAAAATGTTATCGTTGTGGAGGGGAAAAGAGCCCAGCCTCGATCCGCTACTGCTGGAGATCGAAAAGACGAAAAGTTCATTGAGAATAAGAATGCAATACCCAACAGCGATCAATTAATTGTCATTAATGGTGTTCCTAAGAACTATAAGGAATATAAAAAGCTGAAATCATCGGAAATTGAAAACTCCATTTTATTAACTGATGACGCAGCAAAAGTGATATATGGTCCTAAAGCTAAAAATGGGGTAGTCATTATTACCACAAAGAATTAATATAAAATAAATACAATAATAATTCACTTAATCAAAAAAGGCAGAAAAGGCAACCACGAAGGTTGCCTTTTCATTATTTGAGCTCTTTAAAGATCACGGGACTATTTCCATATAACGGAGTTGATCCGTCCCATTTTTCAATAAACTGTTGTTGAATAATCAATGGTGATAGGGTTTGCTGTCTTAATTGATTTGCCTTGGACTCAGCTTCTGCCTGAACAATCATTTTTTTTGCATCAGCCTCTACGACCTTTAACTCATTTTCAGCCTGCTGAGCCTTCTGTATTGCCGCATTCTTAGCATTAATTGCTTGTGTGATGGATTCTGGATATTGAATACCGGAGGTTAACTGCTCCAAAACAAAACCTTCAGCTTCTAAAAATTTGACCATCTTCTCTTGAACTCCATTTTCAAACTTCTCCCTGTTGCTAATTATAGAATCTGTTGAATATTTGTTAAATTCAATTCTATACACATCTTTGATATGATTGACTAAGGTCATATTCAATATTTCATCAACAGGTCTGCGATACTTTGTGAAAATCTTTGGCGAACTGCCCGATACGACCCGTAATGATAAAGTTGGATCCACCGTAAATACCGAACCATCTTTTGCATTCACTGTGAAGTTGTCATAATTTACAGTTTGAACATAAGTCGGAAATTCATAAATAGATTCTGTGATAGGGTTGTACCAAACTCGACCGGTCACTAAACTAACATCTTGAACTCCTTTTTCAGACCCATAAAGTTTAACCTTTATGCCTTCATAACCTGCGTCAATTCTCTCCGTGCAGATTATCCAGACTAGTAAAGCAACGATAAGTGTTGCACCCAATGCGATAAGATTTCTTTTCATTTAATTGGTTTTTTTTAATAGATATATAATGAATTTATATAAAATAGCCGCGAGTAGAATCAACAAACAGATTCCAATAAATACATCCCAGTCCGATGCCGCACTAAGCAGATGGAAGGCTTGTGTCGATCCCCAGATTAAAAAAATCAAAACAATCGGAATAGTAATAAATGGTCGAATTCTTTCCATGGGCTTATTTCATAATTTTTGATAATAATATAATGAAAATAGCCCAATTATTAAAGGATTTCTTTATAAAATTCTAAATATTATTTGGTGTTCAGATTGGTCATCGTCAGTTCGATGCCTATGTTTATGAAACTGTTGGTCATTTTTACAGCATGTTCTATTAAAGCAGGCAATTCTCTTTGTTCTTCCTTATCAAATGGTCCCAATACGTAATCTACCTGTCTTCCCTTGGCATAATTATCGCCGATGCCGAATCGAAGTCTAGCATAGTTTTGACCACCTACTGATGCTTCTATGGAACGAAGGCCATTATGTCCGGCAGCTGATCCCTTTGGCTTGATTCGCAAGGAACTGAATGGTATAGCCAAATCATCGACTATTACCAATACATTTTGTAATGGAACTTTTAATTCTTGCATCCAATAGTTGACAGCTTTCCCACTTAAATTCATGAAAGTTGTAGGCTTAATGACATAAACATTGTGACCGCGTTGTTTGTATTCGGTGTAATAGGCATGTTTTAAAGTAGACCAGGTTGTACCTGCTTGATTTGCTAATTCGTCTGCTACCATAAAACCAATATTATGCCTCGTATCAGCATATTCTTTTCCAATGTTTCCTAAACCTACTATTAGATAATTCATGCTTGCAAAAATATGATTTATCTCTCATTTGTTAAATAATATTCCATGGAAACCCTAAAAGCTCGTTCTATAGCTTGCAAAACTTAAAAAATAGTCAGCATCACTCAAAAAAGTGACCAATTGAATTTTTTTAAACATATAAAAGAGACAAATTTGTCTTAAATAGAAAAACACATTATGAAAAAAATCTTCAACATTGGGACATTAGCGATATGCACAGGACTGTTCATTGCATCATGTGGCAATTCAGACCAAAATAGCAGCTCTACAGTTGATCACAGCAACCATACTACTGAAACTCCAGCTGCGACAGCTCCAGCTCCTGAAACAAGTACACCTGCAATTTCAAATAGTGTTACGGTCGAAAGTAACGATCAAATGCAGTTCAATGTTAATGAAATTAAGGTTAAGGCTGCTGAACCTGTAAGTTTGACCTTGAAACATGTTGGTAAAATGGGTAAAGAAGTGATGGGACACAATTTGGTTGTTTTAAAACAGGGGACAGATGTGGCTAAATTTACAGAGGCAGCATTAAAAGCTCAGGACACTGAATATATTCCTGGTACAGCTGATATCATTGCTCACACCGAATTAATCGGAGGTGGTGAAGAAAGCAAAATTGATTTTACGCTTGAACCGGGTACTTATGATTTTATCTGCTCATTTCCTGGTCACTCAAGCTTAATGAAAGGAAAAATAATAGCCGAATAGTTTGAAACAAATGAGGGTAGTCTAGAATTTCTAGACTGCCTTTTATACTCAATTTAGCCTTATAATAATGACAAGAGAGAAAAAATTATGGTGGTCATTTATCCTAGTGGTAATTATCTCCTTTGGAGTGTTACTCTATTATGGATATGAAATTTATCAAGTATCACCGCCTGTGCCAGAATCGGTTGTTGACGAATCAGGAAAAGTGATTTTCACTGAAAGTGATATTAAAGATGGTCAAAATATATGGCAGAGTATTGGCGGCCAAGAGGTAGGATCAATTTGGGGGCACGGTGCATATGTAGCTCCAGATTGGACTGCAGATTGGTTACATCGTGAAGCATTACATATCCTGAATATATATGCCCAAAAGGATTTTGGGAAAACATACGATGAAATTGAGGAGGAGCAACAATCTCAATTGTCAACTCGCCTTAAAAATAAAATAAGAAAAAACACTTACGATCCAGATAAAAAAACAATTACGATCGATGCAGATAGGGTTTCAGCTATAAAAGCTTTGTCTGAATATTATAAAGGCTTATTTACTGATGATCCAAAATTTGACCAGCTTCGCAAGGATTATGCAATACCGGTCAATTCAATAAAAGATGAGGAACGGATGCATAAAATGAATGCTTTCTTCTTTTGGGCTACTTGGGCAACTGTAACTCAAAGACCGGATGCAGAAGTTTCCTATACACATAACTGGCCTAATGAAAAACTAGTCGGCAATGAAATGACCATGGATTTATTAGCTTGGTCTGGTGTAAGTATCATTCTTTTGATTTTTTGTGTTGGTGCTTTGGTTCTATGGCAGGTAAAAGCAGGCGAGGACGATGAGCTTCTATATCCAGCCGAAGATCCTTTGTTGAGACAAGGAGTTACACCTTCCATGCGTTTAGTCAAAAAATATTTTTGGATAGTTAGTTTACTGATGCTCGTTCAAGTGGGATTAGGAATTGTAACAGCCCATTACGGGGTTGAGGGTGATGGATTATATGGAATACCAATTGATCAGTTCCTGCCATACGCTGTTACCCGAACATGGCATACACAACTAGCCATTTTCTGGATAGCCACAGCTTGGCTGGCGACTGGGCTCTATATTGCCCCGGCGGTTTCTGGAAAAGACCCAAAATTTCAGGTTTTCGGTGTCAATTTCTTATTCATAGCCTTATTAATCATTGTTGTAGGATCAATGATCGGTCAATGGTTTGGTGTCATGCAGAAATTAGATTTAGTGGATAATTTCTGGTTCGGTCACCAAGGGTATGAATATGTAGATTTAGGAAGATTTTGGCAACTATTCTTATTTGTAGGACTATTCGTCTGGTTGGCCTTAATGGTTCGTCCTCTAATTCCAGTTCTTAAACGTGGCGGAGAAGAAAAGAACCTAATCATTATGTTCTTGATCTCTTGTTCTGCGATTGCCTTATTCTATGGAGCGGGATTGATGTGGGGTAGGCAAACAAACCTTGCTATTGCAGAATACTGGCGCTGGTGGGTTGTTCACCTTTGGGTTGAAGGATTTTTCGAAGTATTTGCAACAGTTGTTATGGCTTTCTTATTTGTTCGATTGGGATTATTGAAACCAAAAAGTGCAACATCCAGTGTGCTCTTCTCAACGATCATCTTTTTATCCGGCGGTATCTTAGGAACATTCCATCACTTATATTTTTCCGGTACTCCTACAGCTGTAATGGCACTGGGAGCAACATTCAGTGCTCTAGAGGTTGTGCCATTAACGATCATTGGATTTGAAGCTTACCATAACTACAAACTGTCCAAAGCAACAAAATGGTTGGAAGACTATAAGTGGCCAATTTATTTCTTGATCTCGGTGGCATTCTGGAACTTCCTCGGAGCTGGTGTTTTCGGATTTATTATCAATCCTCCAATTGCTCTATATTATGTTCAAGGATTGAATACAACTCCTTTGCATGGTCATACAGCTTTGTTCGGGGTTTATGGAATGCTGGGAATTGGATTGATGTTATTTGTATTAAGAAGTTTGTATAGAGATGTGAAATGGAATGACAAATTAATAAAAATTGGTTTCTGGAGTTTAAATATAGGTCTATTGGGAATGGCTCTATTAAGTTTATTGCCAGTAGGAATATGGCAAGCCATTGAAAGTATCGGAAAAGGAATGTGGTATGCAAGATCTGCCGAGTTGATGCAGCAAGATGGAATGATCTTCCTAAAATGGATGCGGACACCTGGTGATATCGTATTTGCTATAGGTGTATTTGCAATCGCTTGGTTTGTATTTGATTTAACGCTAAAAAATAAAAAACAATAATATCATGGAAAACTTAATAAATGAAAAAATCGGAAATGTTGTCGCTAAGAATTTTAAAACAGCAGCAGTATTTACAAAATATGGATTGGACTTTTGTTGTGGCGGGCAAGTTTCCATTGAAAAAGCTGCTGATAAAAAGGGAATCAATAAAAATCAATTATTGAACGAATTAGAATCCGTATTAAATGAATCAGCTTCAGAGCAGATCGATTTTAACGCTTGGCCTACCGACTTACTGGCATCATACATTGTGAAAACACACCACAGATATGTGCGAGAAAAAACCCCTGTTTTATTGGCTTACCTTAATAAAATCGGAAAAGTTCATGGCGAAAGACATCCTGAACTTTATCAAGTCAATAAATTATTTGAAGAATGTGCTTTAGAATTAAGCCATCATTTGGAAAAAGAAGAGAAAATATTATTTCCATATATTGAAAAAATGGAAGAATCTAAACTGACTCATGATGGATACGTTCAACCTGGATTTGGTTCTGTTCAAAACCCGATCAGCATGATGATTCATGAACATGAAACTGAAGGAGATCGTTTTGAAAAAATTGCGCAATTAACCAATAATTATACCGCTCCTGAAGATGCTTGCAGTACTTATAAAGTCGCATTTGAAATGCTTAAAGAATTTGAACAGGATTTACACAAACATATTCATTTAGAGAATAATATTTTATTTCCAAAATCTATAAAATTAGAACAAACACTTATCTAAAAATCTCCATAAATTTTGACTCTTTATTTGCGCCAGCAAATTCAACAAAACAACGTTTGAAATTAATTTAAGTTAACAGGAGAGGATTTGTAAAAATCCTCTCTTTTTTGTTAAAAATCTTAGTCAAAATGTAAAATAAACGTGTTTTAGTTTGTCATAAAAATGTAATGAACAATACTTTTTTGGGTGGTTGAGGTCATATTTTTTCCTGTGTTTTTCAACTATTTTTAACTAAAGAGTTAACAGAAATATTAAGAGAAAAATCCCGGAAATATGAGAAATTCAATTACATTATTTAGTATGCTGATAGGATTTACAATGTTTATTACAAGTTGTAACGATTCATCGGAAAAAAAATCAGTCGATACCAGCAAAATTCCTGTAAAAGGTGAAATGGTTGCTGAATTAACTTCGCCACCATTGGTGCCAAAACCAGTGGGTAAACGTGATGCAACCAAATTAAAGGTGAGTTTGGAAATTTTGGAGTTAGAAGGGGAAATGGTTGATGGTGTAAAATATACCTATTGGACTTTTGGTGGATCTGTTCCAGGACAGTTTATTAGAACTAGAGTGGGGGATGAGGTCGAATTCTTATTAAAGAATCATCCCGACAATAAGTTGCCTCACAACATCGACTTACATGCTGTAACTGGACCTGGTGGTGGCGCTGAGTCATCCTTGGTTGCTCCCGGTCATGAAGTGTCTTTCTCCTTTAAATGTCTTAACCCAGGACTTTATGTTTATCACTGTGCTACTGCTCCCGTTGGTATGCACGTAGCTAATGGAATGTACGGGTTAATATTAGTTGAACCAGAGGGTGGTTTGCCGCCTGTGGATCGGGAATATTATGTAATGCAAGGGGACTTCTATACCGAAGGTGGCTATGGTGAGAAAGGATTGCAAGCTTTTGATATGAATAAAGCGATCAAAGAAGAGGCAGACTATGTTGTTTTTAATGGAAATGTAAACGCATTAGTTAATGAAAATGCACTGCAAGCCAAAGTAGGAGAAACAATCCGTTTGTTCGTAGGAAATGGTGGACCAAACCTTGTGTCTTCTTTCCACGTTATTGGTGAAATTTTTGACAAAGTACATGTTGAAGGTGGTGATTTAATTAATCAGAATATCCAAACAACTTTAATACCTGCTGGTGGATCTGCAATTGTTGAGTTTAAGGTGGATGTTCCAGGAACTCTGGTTTTAGTTGACCATTCTATCTTTAGAGCCTTTAATAAAGGTGCTTTGGGTATGCTTAAAGTAGAAGGGGAAGAAAATCATCAGATTTATTCTGGAAAAATTATGGATGGTATATATCTGCCAGAAGGTGGTACAATTCAACAAATGCCTAAGAAGAAAAAAGAAGAAGTTGTCGTTAATAAAACTCCAGAGCAATCAATCGCAGATGGAAAGGCGATTTTCTCCAGAACTTGTCTTGCATGTCACCAAAGTGAAGGTCAAGGAATTAAAGCGGTGTTCCCTCCATTAGCAAAATCAGATTATTTGAACAATAATAAAGATAAAGCAATAGATGCGGTATTATTCGGTCTAAAAGGTGAAATTACTGTAAATGGTGAAAAATATAACTCTGTTATGCCTAGTCAATCCCTATCAGATCAAGAGGTTGCTGATGTCATGAACTACGTGTATAATAACTGGGGCAATAATAAAACCATTATTACTCCAGCAGAAATCAAAAAAAGACGCGGTAATTAATCAATGTGTTAGGAAGCACAAAGCTGTGCTTCCTAATTTAATAAAATACTAATATGTTGAAGAAGCTAAAACAGATGTTATCTATATTCTTTGGAATCGCCGTTTCATTAACAGGTTATTCCCAAGAGATGGTGCTAATTAAAAAAGGGAGTTATACTCCTCTTTATGGTACCGCTGACAAAAAACCTGTCCAAGTTGCTTCATTCTATTTGGATGTTTATCCGGTAACAAATCAGCAATATTTAGATTTCCTGATTACAAATAAAGCCTATACAAAATCACAAATCAAAAGAATATTTGCAGATATAAGCTATCTGAACTATTGGAAATCAGATCTGGATTTTGGAAATGCAAATCCTAATTCCCCGATAACAAATGTGTCGTGGCATACCGCCAAGAAATATTGCGAAAGTAAAGGAAAAAGATTAGCAACAATGGATGAATGGGAGTATGCCGCTATGGCGGATGCAAAAACATTTGATGCAAGAAATAAAAAATCATATAACCAATTCATTCTAAATTGGTATGAAACACCAAAAACTTATAACAATGTAGTTGGAAGTACTTTTAAAAATTATTGGGGAGTATATGATCTCCATGGTTTGGTATGGGAATGGACATCTGATTTTAACAGTATCTTTTTGACTGGTGAATCCAGGAAGGATAAAGGCGAAGATGGGAATTTGTTCTGCGGTGGAGCATCTGTCAATGCAACGGATTTAATGAATTATGCTGCTTTTATGCGCTATGCTTTTAGAGGAAGTATGAAAGCTGCTTATACAAGCAGAAATTTAGGGTTTCGATGTGCTAGGGATATTAAATAATTAAACATGAAGATTAACAAGTTAATAATTTACTGCTTTTGTGGACTACTTATGTTAGGTTGTAAGAGTAGTACAAAAATTGAAGCTGAAGAAAAAAAGCAAGCTATACTTACAGAGGATCTTTCCGATTTATCGGTTTATAATTTACCATCAAATTGGACGGATCAAAATGGCAATCAAATGCAATTGCCAGATTTGAGAGGTGATATTGTGGTTGTGGCCATGATTTATACATCTTGTCAAGCTGCTTGTCCTCGATTGGTTGCAGATATGCGGCATATTGAAAAAACGGTAAACTCTAAAGCGAAATCGAAAATTAAATATCTTCTTGTAAGTATAGACCCGAACGTGGACACCCCGGAAAGGTTGAAGAAATTTTCAATCGATAATGAAATGGACGGTGAACAATGGCTTTTTCTCAGATCAAATGAAGAGGACACTAGAGAATTTGCTGCAACATTGGCTGTCAATTATAAAAAAATCTCACCAATTGATTTTTCCCATTCTAATATTATTAGCTTATTCAATGAAAATGGAGAGTTGATATATCAGCAGGAAGGCTTAGGGGTTGATTATGCGCCAACAATTAAAGCAATTGAAGAAGCCGCAAGTAAACTATAAATCAAATTTTACCAATTCTAATAATTTAGTTGAACAAAAAAGAAGGCATCGATTATTCGATGCCTTCAAATTTTTTATACTAAGCTAAGTACTAATTATTTTTTACCACCTTTAGCAGCTTTAGCAGCTTCTTGCTCTGCTTGACGTAGAGCACGTGACATAGTAACAGCAACGATAGTATCGTCAGCATTGTTTAATACTTTAGCATCAGCTAAATTAACTTTACCAACGCGGTAAGATTTACCAACTTCAAGTCCTTCCATTGGAACCTCGATTTCTTGAGGTAAGTTTGTAGGAAGTGCTTTAACGCGTAGGCTACGTAATTTTTGAACTAATTTACCCCCCATTTTAACACCTGGAGAAGTACCAACTAATTTGATTGGAATGTTTACAGAAACTTCTTTGTCATCAAATAATTGTAAGAAGTCTACGTGAGTAACTTCGTCAGTTAATGGATGGAATTGAGCTTCTTGAACGATAGCCTTTGATTTTTTGCCATCGATTTCCAATTCTACGAAGATTACTTCTGGTGTGTAAAGAACTGGTTTCAAATCAGCTGCGGATACAGAGAAGTGTGTTTGTTCTTTACCTCCGTAAAGAACTGCAGGGATCTTACCCTCGTAACGCAATTCCTTTGCATCTCTTTTCCCTACGTTCTGTCTTGCAGAACCGC
>JBEBTR010000096.1:0-12457 GCA_040393725.1 Sphingobacterium endophyticum
CACGATTTCTAGCATTGTAGGAATAGGCCACAATCGGATTAATAGATAATCGATCCCCAATTGCTTTAGTAGATAGATTTAATCTCCCTGAATATCGCTGAAAACCTGTTGCCTTGATGATACCTTGCTCATTAAAATAATCTCCACTGAAGCGGTAGGTTGTTGAATTGCCTCCTCCAGATAAAGATAGATTTCCATTGTTTACCTTACCTTGTTGGTAAAACAAATCTTGCCAATCTGTATTGCCATTAAATGCTGGATTTAAGGAGTCGGTTAATAATTTAGGTAGATAACGAAAGTCATTCATGCTGAGTTGACGTTTTAAAACCTCATACTTCTGCCTGCGTTCTAAAGCACCTAGAGTAACTTCTCTAAGCTCTGGTCTTTGTGTCAAGCCTGAGTATCCCGTTAGCATTACTCTTGGCTCGCCGCTACGGCCTTTCTTAGTCGTGATCATAACAACACCATTGGCTGCTCGAGAACCGTAAATTGCAGCTGCTGATGCATCACGAAGAACATCTATCGATTCAATGTCGTTTGGATTTAATCCTGCTAAATAATTTGTTCCTGTTCCAGTGTTTGGCCCTACGAATTGCTCCGTTGGTTGCGGTACTCCATCGATTACATACAATGGACTACTTATCACATTGTAATAATCATCCCCAGAATATTGGGTACTTACAGCTGATGAACCGCGGACGGATAGTGTAGGGGATGCCCCTGGTGCCCCTGTGAAATTCTGAACATTAACCCCTGCTAGACGGCCCTGAAGCAACATGTCGAAACTTGCAGCCGGCAAATTCTCTAGATCTTTCCCCGAAATGCTGGAAATTGCTGCGGTAGCCTTCTTCCGTGTCACCGTTTGGTAACCAATGACTACAGCTTCTTCTAAGGTGCTGGACGTCTCTACTAGGATAATGGTAATATTAGGCTGGGTTACGACCACTTGTTTACGCTCGTATCCGATCGAGGAGGCTTCTAGCCTCTGTTGGAGTTCACCATTGATGGTAAATTCCCCCTGTTGGTTGGTTTGGGTGGCAATACTGGTACTCAAATTCCTTATAGATGCACCAACGATCGGTTTGTTGTCTTGATCGACAACTTTTCCCCGTAATTGTTGGCCAAATACTTGAACTGATACCACGACCGAAACCAATAGCATGATGATTGTCTTCATGTTGGTTAATTTAGGTGTAACTAGTTTTTGAAATATTGTTTTTTTTAGTGCTAATAATTATCCAAATTTAACTTCATGACCAATATGTAGATGGCAGGATTTTAACCAAGATGAACCTAAAATTAACATTACAATTCCTGTTTTTGATAATCTTTGATTATTATGTAAATATTAAATTATAAATAGAGTAAAATGATGCAATTATAAATTATTTTTAACTACTCTTTAGGTTTTTTAGAGCAAATTATTTCTTTAGTTTTGTCATAGACTAATTGTAATATAACATGATGAAATATGTAAGCTTTGCTGTGCTCGCATTGAGCTTAACTGCATGCCAACAGGAAAAAGTAATTGAATCAAAAACAGATATTCGTGTGAAAACTTATCCCCAATCTCAAAAAATCAATCAAAAAGACAATTTCTTTGGAACTGATGTCGAAGATCCATACAGATGGTTGGAAGATGACCTCTCTCAGGAAACTAAAAATTGGGTGAAAGCTGAAAATGAAGTTACTGAAGACTATCTTTCTCAAATACCTTTTAGAGAAAATATCCGGAAAAGATTAGAGCATCTTTGGAATTATGAAAAAGTATCAGCTCCATTCAAAGAAGGAAATTATATCTATTTCTATAAAAATGATGGACTGCAGAATCAAAGCGTTCTATACAGAAAGAAAGGTGTCGATGGTAAAGAAGAAGTATTCTTAGATCCAAACAAACTATCCAGTGACGGAACAACCTCATTGGCAGGTGTTTCATTTAGTAAAGACGGTTCCTTAATTGCTTACCAAATATCAGAGGGTGGCTCTGATTGGACAAAAGTCATCATCCTAAATGCTGAGGATAAATCCATCGTCGGGGATACGCTTCAAAATGTGAAATTTAGCGGTATGTCTTGGAGAGGAAATGATGGGATTTATTATAGTTCTTATGATAAACCGAAGGAAGGTTCTGCTTTGTCTGCCATGACCGATCAGCACAAATTATTCTTTCATAAATTAAATACTCCCCAAAATACTGATGAATTAATATTTGGTGGTCCTCAAATGCCAAGAAGATACGTAGGTGCAGGATTAACGGAAGATGAAAGATTTTTGGTCGTAACGGCTGCTAATTCTACCTCAGGCAATGAACTTTATATTAAAGATCTTTCTAAACCTGAATCTGCTTTTGTTACGGTAGTGGATAATATGGAAAAAAATCACTACATCTTGGATAACGATGGCGATAGATTGTTAATTTTTACTGAATTAAATGCACCAAATGGTCGTGTCGTGGAAACTAATATTGCTCAACCAACATCAGATAACTGGAAAGATCTGATTGCAGAAACTGAACAGGTATTGAGCCCTTCTTTAGGTGGAGGAAAGATTTTTGCTAACTATTTAAAGGATGCAACTTCCTTAGTCAAGCAATATGATCGAAATGGTAAGTTCGAGCACGACATTGAATTGCCTGGGGTCGGTTCTACTGGTGGATTTTCTGCAAAAAAGGATGATAAAGAATTGTATTATGCATTTACCAACTATGTAAATCCTGGAACTATTTATAAATATGATATTGCTTCCGGAAAATCGGAAGTCTATAAAAAACCGGAAGTGCAGTTTGATCCCACTAAATATGAATCTAAGCAGATCTTTTATACATCCAAAGATGGAACTAAGGTCCCTATGATTATTACCTACAAAAAAGGAATAAAGTTAGATGGAACCAATCCTACTATGTTATATGGTTATGGTGGTTTTAATATTTCCTTAACCCCATCTTTTAGTATAAGTAATGTGATCTTACTGGAGCAAGGCGGCGTTTATGCTGTTGCAAACTTACGCGGTGGTGGCGAATATGGTGAAAACTGGCACCTTGCTGGAACTAAATTAAAAAAACAAAATGTATTTGATGACTTTATTGCTGCTGCTGAATATTTGATATCGGAAAAATATACTTCTTCAGAAAAATTAGCTATCTCGGGAGGCTCAAATGGTGGCTTATTAGTTGGAGCATGTATGACCCAAAGACCAGAATTGTTTCAAGTGGCCTTTCCAGCAGTAGGGGTATTAGATATGTTACGCTATCATAAATTTACTGCCGGTGCAGGATGGGCATTCGATTACGGTACTGCTGATGACAGCCCTGAGATGTTTAATTACTTATTAAAGTATTCGCCATACCATGCATTAAAGCCAGGAACGGATTATCCGGCTACTATGGTTTCAACTGCTGACCATGACGATCGTGTGGTTCCAGCACATTCTTTCAAATTTGCTGCTCGTTTACAGGAATATAATAAAGGAACAAATCCCGTTTTGATCCGAATTGATACAAAGGCTGGTCATGGAGCTGGAAAATCAACAGCAATGGTCATTGCTGAACAAACGGATAAATGGTCTTTCATGTTCCAAAACATGAAGCTAGGCTATAAAGAATAAAATAATAAAAAAGGTTCGGAATTATTCCGAACCTTTTTATTTGAATCCTAACCTGTATTTCTTATTCTTTAACCCAAGTAGGTTCACCTTTTTTCATCTTTTCCAATGTAGCTTGATATTCAGCTTTGCTTGATTCATCAACACTTGCGATTGCTTTTTCTTGCCACTCGATTGCTTCTTTGGTCTTTCCAAATTTATGCAACAAGTTTGCATAAGTGTCCATTAATGCGGGATCATTTTGTTGTTCCAGTGATTGTTTACTCCATGCTATTGCCGACTCTACACAAGATGGGTCGTCACAATTCTCAAAAATTGCCCATGCAAACGAATTTAATTGACTTGCGCTTACCTTGGATGGATCAATATTAATATAGGCCTGTACTGCATCCCGAAATGCCGGCCAGTTTTTCTTTCTTGCATAATAATTAGGCTTGAAACTAGCAACAGTGCTTGTCATATCAACATTCGGATATTTCTTGCTAACCTCTGCAATGGTCTGATCCAAAACGTCTGCTTCAGATTTCATTACGACAGGTGCAATTTCAGTATTAATGATTGCTGCAGACAAGATTTGATCTGCTTTTCCTGATCCTAATTTAGCGTCAACTTTTGCCTTATTATCTAATATCGTACTGAATGCTTTTGAACCAGGTTTCCCAATATTCTTCGTAATGATTCCAAGCATATCATCTGCCATCAACTCATCTGCTGTAGAATTGTTAATTAAGGCCTCAACTGCTTTTGCGGTAAGGTCCCGATCGTATGCTTTTACTGCAGCCGCAGCGGTTGCCTTCGCTATAGCTTTATCGCCAGGATTTGCGTTGAATTTATTCACCAATGTTTCATATTGAGTGTTTGGATCCAATCCCTCTTTTGCTAAAGCAATAAATTGGTCAGCTTCACCACCGCCTACAATACGATGGACTAATTCCCCATCTGGGTTAAAAATCAAGAAGGTAGGGTAGGCCGCTACTTTATAATCCTTAGCGAAGCGTTTTGCCTCCTCTCGCCAGGATTTAACATCGTCGTTATCATCAGCGGTCTCATCCATCTGAATTTTTAAATTCACAAAATTCTCATTAAAGAAGGTTCCTACCTTCTCTTGTGGAAATACATTGGCCGCCATCCATTTACATGGTCCACACCAAGTAGTAAATGCGTCAACGAAAATATGCTTATTCTCTTTTTTAGCTTTTTCCTTAACCTTTGCCCAGGTGGTACCATGCTCAAAGGATATTCCCTTTTCTTGCGAAAACGCTAAGAAAGGGATCGTGAATAATAATAAAATTAACTTTTTCATAATCAGTGTTTATTTACTTTACGTTCCTGTTGTTACTAAGTTAATTATTTAAATGAAAAAGTCCCGATTTTTTTAATCGGGACTTTTCATCTATTTAACTTAAATTAAATTCCTAGTTGCTTCTGCATATTTTTCTCAAGTGCTTTTTTATGTAGCATTAAAGAGATTGTTTTATAACGAACAAATTCCTTTGTTGCATACATGTAACCTTGATAATCATTGGATACACCCCAAGAATTCTTAACGATATAATATTCCTTGCCTGTCTGGTCTTTTACAATCCCAACAATGTGCATGCCGTGGTCATCTGTAGTCTCATAATTGTCAAAGGCTTCTTGTCTTTCCGCTGCTGTAATTTTTGCCTCTGGTTTGGGACCATTAAATAACTGATCTACCTCTTCCTTGGTCATTTTCTCAATTGGTTTTTCAGGTACAAAAGCTACCCCATTTTTCCAGCTGAAACTTTTCTCTGAAACGTCAGTGGCCCATGCTACAGTGAATCCCTTTTCTAGGGCATGATCAATAATGTCAGTCAGGTCATTGATTTTTACATTATAAAAACTCTCAAATGACCAGTTGTCCGGAATCAATAAAACAAAAGGTTTGTAATAGGCATGTTCTTCAAACGATGAAATGCCAATATAATCATCCGGGTTGATCCCGATTACTTCATCCGCAAATGTCCTTGGAGTATAGGTTTTTCCTTTGTATTGGAAAGATTCAGGAACCTCTCCTAAATATGAATCCATAGCACCGGTAAAAGCCTTTAACCAATTCTTTGTTGGTTTCTTGCTTTCTGCAACACTTTCAGTAATGGATTGCAATATCGGACTCATCTCACTGAAATTATTTCTCGTTTGTCCTTCTGGTAATCCTGTATAAACTTCGTAAGGAACCGCACCATATTTTCTAAAGATAGTTAATACGTCGTGGAGTTGTCCTCCATCTCCCTGCGCTTGCTTGCCATGGAGACGGACAAAATTCTTCGCCTTCTCAACATAGGTATTTCTTGCCGTATAAATTTGAGATATCTCTACTGGTGCTTTACCCATTCGGATCATTTCTGATTCTAAAAACGAATTCCCCGAATATGACCAACAGGTTCCAGATGATCCTTGATCTTTAATCGAAGTCTTTCCCAAATTGATAACTTCTGTAAATTTAAACCCCTCTTTGCTGTTGTCACTCGCATTTCCTTTTAAGGAATTTATAAGATTGTCTTGTGCTTGAACTTGTGTAGCCGCAAAAAATGCCGCTGCAATTAGAATAGATTTACTCCAATTCATATGATTTGTTAATTTATTTTATTGTGCACGAATTTATTAATTTATTATCCCCTACATGGGGACATTCTGTAAAAATATTAGCACAATTGCTGTGAATATTCAAAAAAAAGAGGCCTTTTGGGGGCCTCTGCTATATTAGTTAGGTTTTGTCAAAATCCGGCTTCTTTGGAAAGGCCAAAGAGGCAATAATACTTAATGCTAGAATCCCTACAATGACTATTAATGAGTGAGTCGTCGTAAATCCCCAATCTTTTAAATAATTATGCAATAACATTTTTAATCCGATAAAGATTAATAAAAATGCCAAACCTACTTTAAGATAATGGAATTTATGGATAATATTTATCAATAAGAAGAACATGGACCTTAAACCTAAGATGGCAAAGATGTTAGAGAAAAATACAATGTATGGATCTTTTGTAATGGAGAAAATCGCAGGAATTGAGTCTACAGCAAAAATTAAATCTGTGAATTCTATCACTAATAATACCAAGAACAAGGGAGTCATATATTTAACACCATTCTCGATATGGAAGAATCTTCCTTGGTCAAGTTTGTGGGTAACCTTAAAATGCTTAGAAGCAAATTTTACCACTGGATGATTTTCAGGATCTACTTCTTCTTCCTTATTGCGGTTGATGTACATGTTGAATCCTGTATAGACAAGGAAAGCTCCAAAAACATACAATATCCATCCGAATTTGGTAATTAAGGCTGCTCCAACGAAGATAAAAATACAACGCATGATAATAGCCCCAAGGATACCCCAAACCAATACTTTATGATAGTATTTCTCTGGTATGCCAAATGAACTGAATAAGAGTACCATGACAAAGATATTATCTACAGATAAGGCGTATTCAACTACATAACCCGTTAAATATTCAATGGTTAAGTTTTTATTGTATAGCTGTAAACTTGCTGCTAAATCATTCTCATTGATCGTAATATTGTGGAAATGCTTTGCTACAACTTCCTTGAGCCTCGCCATGTCATGCACATTATGTAACTCATTACCCCAATAATAGAGCAATAGAGCAAATAGTAATGCGAATGCTACCCATATAGCACTCATGATGGCTGCAACTTTTAAAGATACTGGTTTGTCACTTTTAGAAAATAGACCTAAATCTATCGCTAACATCAGAATTATAAATATTATAAATCCGATCATAAAAAGTGCTTCGTGGCTCATGTTTTATTTTTTTCTTTCTGTGGTGTAACGTACTAATTGTTCTAATCCTTTTTTATACTCCCCGCCATTCGGGATAGTTTCTAAAATATCAAAAGCTTCCTGTTGATATTTCATCATTTGTTCCGTCGCATAATCTAACCCTCCGTTTATCTTAACGAAATTGATCACTTCTGCGACCTTCTGTGAATCTTCATTGTGGTTTTTAACCAAACTTATGATCTTCCTTTTCTGCCCTTTATCAACTATCGATAAAGCATAAATGAGAGGAAGAGTCATTTTCTTTTCTTTTATATCGTTCCCGACTGGCTTGCCAACATCATCAAGACCAAAATCAAAAAGATCATCTTTTATCTGAAAGGCGATTCCAACTTTCTCTCCAAACAAACGCAACTTCTCAACAGTCTCCGAATCCGCTCCTGCCGAGGATGCACCAATTGCACAACATGACGCTATCAAACTAGCCGTTTTCTTGCGAATAATATCGTAGTAGATGGATTCCTGGATATCTAAATGTCTCGCCTTTTCTATTTGCAATAATTCCCCTTCACTCATCTGCTCAACTGCCTCTGATGCTAATCGCAACAAATCGTATTCATTATTCTTAACCGATAGCAATAAGCCTTTGGAAAGAAGAAAATCTCCAACTAAAACTGCAACCTTATTTTTCCATAAAGCATTGATCGAAAAAAATCCTCTACGTTCATTCGCATTATCGACCACATCGTCATGAACCAAAGAGGCCGTATGCAATAGCTCTACTAATGACGCGCCATGGTATGTCGATTCCGTGATTGCTCCTGAAACGCCAGCTGAAAAGAAAACAAACATTGGTCGCATCTGTTTTCCTTTTTGCTTAATTATATAACGTGTGATACGATCTAATAATGGAGCTGAACTCTGCATCGAGGCCTTGAAGGTTTTTTCAAAGCGTTTGAGATGTTCTTTAATAGGAAGTTGTATTTCGTCTAATGTTAACATGTATCGGGTATAAGACCTTCAGTTCAGACTGAATCGCAATAAAAATACTAAAATTATGCTTCAGAAGCTAAGGTATTTTCAAGCTGTTGATACCATTCTTCACCATACTCTCGAATCAACGGATCTTTTAAGAACTTATAAACTGGGATTTTAAGTTCTTGACCGAAACTACATGCATCTTTGCAAATATACCAACGGTCATAGTGCAATACATCAAACTCTGGATAATGGGTGGCACGGATAGGGTAGAGATGACAGGAAATCGGTTTTTT
This sequence comes from Sphingobacterium endophyticum, assembly GCA_040393725.1. GTDB lineage: Bacteria > Bacteroidota > Bacteroidia > Sphingobacteriales > Sphingobacteriaceae > Sphingobacterium > Sphingobacterium endophyticum_A. The sequence continues at coordinate 8,635 of JBEBTR010000096.1, forward strand.
CCATTGTACATCTCCCATTTCATAGGCCTTTTCAATGCCACATTTCGTAATGCCATTTTCCCATGTTACGTAGGCACATTCTTTATTGCCGCCAACACAGGTAGTTGTAAGATCCCCATCGGAATCTACAACAGAAGTACCCTGCTCTTCAATGGCTTTTATCCCCGCCTCCGTAAGATAGGGCTTAACCTTCGGATAGATTTCTGCTAATATCTTTGTCTCAGCCTCAGTCAATGGTGCCCCTGCATCGCCCTCGATACAGCAAACTCCCTTGCATTTGCTCAGATTACACACAAAGTCATTGTTGATGATATCCTCATGAACAAGGACATTTCCTACTTCTATCATTTTATTTTGAATAACTAACTCGTTTGCCCAATGGGTATTTTAATCCTTCTGCACTTACCAAATCCATGGTCACTGACCCAATTAAAATTTCTACTTGGGCTTTTACCGGTATACGATTTCCATCATTGGTGACCCAAAGATACAAACGACTGCTCTTTTTAAAAATTCTTCCCGGAGATATTTCCGGACTTAACTTGATACATTCCAATTCACCAAGCACTGATTTTACTTTTTCAACTCCTATATACTCCACCCCCAATTGCGCAACCTCATCATTTAGAAAATAGGTAATCTTGAACTTATCACCTGATTTTAATCCCGTAAAATCTAAATTCCTCGAAAAATAATACGCCGATACCAAATCAAAAGTCTGTGCTGTTGGACTTGTAAATACACCTTTCTTTCCATTTACTTTTTTCGTCTTATGGTCAAAGGTCGCATATTCAACCCTCCGATAATTATTCTCCCGGATGTTTTCCGTATAAAGGATAGGTAAGAAGTTCGACTGATCGATGTAGGAATCATACTGATTCTTCACCGTATAGAACTTTGAAAATGCACCAGATGTCTGTCCAAATGCCGATAAATGAATCGCATCGTTGATACCAAAACTATATTTCGAATTCTGGACTGAAAGTGTACCAGTTGCTGCGGAAATAATTCCATACCTTAACTTATATTTCAAAACCTCACCAGCTTTGAACGTCGGATCTTTTAAATAGGGTAGAGTCTGTGAAATTGCTGAACTAGTCAACAATAAGCCTAAAATGATAACTGAAATTATTCTTTTCATACGGATTGGACAGCAAATATATAGGATAGTTTAAGATTTTCGCTTGAAAACAGGCACGGTAGAGCAAGGCTCTCCATACATAACGCTTTTTGCAACTTTACTTAACTGTGTCGTAAAGGTAACGAAAGCTGACTCTGGTACTGGGATATCCCCACATCCTTTCACCACAATGCGCTCATCCTGGTACCTCGTATAATCTAAAGTGGATAATGCATGGTCAAATAATATTTTGCGAACATATTCTTCATCTCCAAAATGAATAGATAAAGCATGTTCAGACATTTTTGTCGACAATAACATATAAGCCCATGTAGGAACAATCGCATCAGCTGAACAAATAATTCCTATGTGCTTGTCTTTATATTGTGACCAATCATGTGTTTTTATAAATTCTCTGAAATCCTTTTCCTTCAATATCAAACCATGAAACAAGTTCTCTTTGATATCGTAAACTTCAATTGGAGCTTTGGGAGCATATTCAGCCAAATCTATCGTCAGCAATCCACTCTGTGCTACCTTGTTTATAATGTTCTCTTGTATATCCATTTCTATAAAAATAAAAAAAGCTGGATAACTATTGTTATCCAGCTACAAATTTAACGAATTCTATATTAATAGAATTTAATGCGATTGTCAACAATCTTAGCATTGTCTTGAAGAGCCTTTAAAATCGTGCCCCAAGAACGCTGAGATTTTGCGTCTGTAATTTGCTTTTGTGTTGCTGTTAGTTCTTCTCCCGCTAAAGCTTTTGGATTTACAAATCCAAGTACTTGAACAGCATATACACCTTGTTTGCCTTCAATTGATTTTGATGGTTTATTCGGTTGCAATCCAAATACCGTTCCTACAACTGCATTTTCTACAGCGATTCCAGGGATAACAGGATTTGCTAAAACTACGTTCTCTACCGTTTGAACATTCTTGCCTAATTTCTGTGCAACTTGGTCAATGTTACCTGCACCAGATAATGCATTGTTCATTTTCTCTTTCAACATTCTTGATTTTACCAAGTTCTTAACAACCGGCTCAATTAATGTTTTAACTGATTCTAATGGTTGAATACCTTTCGGTTGAATGTTTGTAACACGTGCTACAATAAAATTATCGGTAGTCTCGTAAACTTTATCGCTAACATCACCATTCTTCGCTTCAAATGCCCAACGAACTAATTCCCTCGGTACTTCTACACCACCAAGCATATTGTCCATAGCAACTGTACGGTCATTCTTCAAAACCTCTACATTTTGTTGTTTGGCAATATCATTAAAATTATCCTTGTTAGCGGCAGTGAAAAACTGATTTGCTTTTGAATAAGCAGCATCGGTAGTCTCTTTTCCAGAATTGATGCTCTTATCAACGATTGCTAATTTTGCAATCTGTGAATTACCTATCTGTCTGTTGATCTTGATAACATGTACACCAAAGTTGGTTGATACAACTTTAACATCCCCAGCAGCACTCTCGAATAAGGTCTCTTCCAACTCAGGAATCATTCCACGTGTTACTGTGCCTAATTCTCCTGAATTGTTCTTGCTATTAGGATCTGCACTGAATTCTACTGCTAATGCCGCAAAACTAGCACCGCCTTGAATTAGATTTTTAATCGAGTCCGCTTTTGCCATTGCCTTGTCAACACCACCTTCTGTTGCTGGATTGATTAAGATATGACTCGCATTTACTGAATCAGGACTGTTCTTAACAGAAATTACCTTCGCAATTTCATATACATTCTGTGTTAAGAATGGACCTACAACTGTTCCCGCAGCAGTTTTGAATGCTACTGAATCTAGTGCTGGACTTAACTGACCTTTTGTATAATACCGAACTGGATATTTGTTTTCTGAATTGATCGTAACAAAACTCGAATCATTTGTCGATGCTTGTAATTCAGTCTTTAATTTTTGAATTTCTCCTAAAACTAATGCGGTATCTGCTGAATTTGGTTTCGCATCAAATAGAACGTATTCTAATGTACGAACCTCCTCAGGATTCTTGAATGCATTTTTGTTCTTATCGTAATACTCTTTATAATCAGCATCTGTTAATTTGATTTCTGAATCCTTAACGGATGCATAGTCTAACATCACATATTTGAAGTTCGCTAATTTATTACGTGAATTGTAATCATATTCTGCTTCAAGAGACGTTGTGTAAATACTATTATTGATCAAGTTCGTGTATTTTTGATTCAAACGCTCATTTTTTACACTTGCTAATAAACCTTCCCATTGAGCATTCATCTCTGGGTTTGTTTTTGCCTGTTCAATAACTCCCGCTAAGTAGTTCTTGTCGAATTGGCCTGTTTGTGGATTAGTAAACGCTTGGATGATTTGTGGAGATGGATTGTTCCCAAATAATAAGCTGTTTAATTCTTCCTTACCAACTTGAAGACCTATATTATCAATCTCTTGAGTTAATAAGTTTTGTGTTAAAAATTGATTCCATACTTGTTGAACTGCGAATCCACGCATTTGTGGAGAAACTGCGCCTCCCATTTGCTGTTGGTACATCTGATTCGCCTGATCTACCTGCGTATTGAATTGCTGGTAATCTATTCCTTCTCCATTGATGCTTCCAACCTCATTTTGGCTTCTTTGCCAAAATGGTGTTCCTACATTAATGGCATCTCCCAATAAAAATGCAACAATTGCCAAACCAATCACGAAAATGACTAAGCCCGCA
>JBEBTR010000097.1:0-12436 GCA_040393725.1 Sphingobacterium endophyticum
AATAATTTGAACTTTCACAACAAATTGTATCTTTATAAAGTTCAGGTTTAATTATGAGGAGCGTCCCTTTCTTCTATTTTTTGTGCACATACGTCTTTGTTTTTTGCTTAACGGTCAACAGTTCGTTGGCCCAATCCCTCATTAGGGGTCAGGTTCAGGATAAAGACAGCAAGCAGCCCATTATGGGGGCGACGATTACCGATCTTCATGGACAAAACGGCACATCTGCCGATAAAAATGGAAGGTTTAGCCTACAGGTTTCTGAAAATACCAAGCAGCTCGAGGTTCGGGCGTTGGGCTATAAGAGCCTCCTTGTGGATTCATTGCCCGGCGATTCTATGTTAATTATCGAATTGGACCATGAATCCAGTCGGATCGAGGCGGTTTCAATCAGTCATAAATCTAAATACCGGAACAGGAATAATAAGGCCGTCGAGTTAATTGACCTAGTTATTCGCAATAAGCATAAAAATAGGCTTTCTGGAAAAGATAGCTTGGAGTTCGACCAATATGAAAAGCTCAAGTTTGGGATGCTTGATCCAAAAATATCCAATCGGGAGGGCATGCTGGGACTGAATTTTCTGTTTAACAATATAGACAGCACAAGTCAAGCTGGAAAGAAGTTACTGGCCCTTTATCTGGAAGAAAGTAATGCGAAGGTCTATGGAAAAAAAGATCCATCAAAATCTAAGAAGGTCATCACTGCCCAACGCAAGACAGAATTTGACAAACGGTATATTAACAATCCCAATATCCAGTCTTTCTTGAATTATATGTTCCAGCAGGTAGATGTTTATGATGAGAGTATCTATATCCTGAACAAGCAATTCTTGAGTCCAATTGCGGATAACGGCAAGATATTCTATAAATATTATATCACAGATACCATTTTCAATGATGAGGGATATTTTATACAGTTAAAATTTGAGCCTAGGAACAGTACTGATCTTTTATTCAATGGCGTCCTTCAGATCAGTATGGATGGCAGTTATGCGGTTAAACAGGCCGAACTGAAAATAAACACGGAGACCAATCTAAACTGGGTTAAAGAAGGTGTGATCAGCTTTCATTATATAAAAAATGAGGCCGGTATCATGTTAATGGACAGTACCCGGACTTTTTTAACATTTGGGATCCGAAAAGGCGAATCGCACTTTGCTGATCGTGTCACCGTGAATGAGAATTATGTATTGGGCTCCAAATTTCCGGATAACATTTTTGGAGGACCGCCAACGGAGATTTTGCCCCAAGCTGAGATTACCATTCCAAATCGACCTATTCCACTGAACCCCACGGAGCACAATACCTACCAAAATATTGAGACGCTAAACAATAAGAAGAGCTTCAAAACGCTCCTTGCACTCGGGTATCTTGTTTCACAGGGGTATTATAATCTGGATAAATTTGAGCTGGGTCCACTAGAATACCTGTATAGCCAGAACAATGTGGAGGGCAACCGTTTTAGAATCGGGGGCCGGACGACACAAAATTTAACTGACAAGGCGTTTTTTGAAGGGTACCTGGCTTATGGGCTTGAAGATGCCCGCGCAAAATATTATCTAAAGGCTGCGGTCTCCTTAAATCGGCGGTCCATCATTACCTTTCCCGCACATTATATTGAAGGGTCCATCCAGAGTGATATTATGGAGCCGGGTCAGCAGATCGGCTTTTTAAAGGGGGATAGCTTCTTTCGGTCCATCCGAAGGAACCGGCCCACAAAATGGTTCGATACCAAGGCCTATCAGCTGCAGCATGTCTTTGAATTTGGTAACCATTTCAGTATAACAACGGGACTTACCCATCGGGATCAATATACGGTTGGGGATCTGCGATTAATCAGCAGTAGCGATCCAGACCTCCTGTTAACCCATATTCAGAGTAATGAAGCCCATGTGGATGTTAGATGGGCACCATTCGAGAAATTCTATTATCGCAATCTGTCCAGAAAAACCATTATTGAGAAACATCCAGTTTTTAACGTGACCTATACGCGGAGTTTGGACGGTTTTTGGAATACGACCTATGCGTATGAGAAACTGACAGCGGCTGCATCAAAACGTTTTTTTCTGAATCAGCTTGGATTCGCAGATTTACGTGTTTCCGGTGGCAAGATCTGGGGTACACTGCCCTACACCATGCTGGAGCTACCGAATGTAAAACAGAAGGAAGACCGGCATCAGGTCGATTTTGATATGATGAACCCCATGGAATTCGTTGCCGATCGCTATTTGAAGGTAGGGTTCTATCATCAGATGCAGGGTTTCCTGTTCAATAAAATTCCATTGATTAAAAAGCTTAATTTAAGAGAGGTCTGGGGGGCACAAATGTTCTACGGGAAGTTAAGTGACCGAAATAACCCGTATATTAGTCAGGAGGTCATTCAATTTGACAGGAATAAAGAAGGAGAAGTATTGACCCATGTTCCCAACTTGGAGCCTTATTGGGAGGGGACGGTTGGGATTGACAATATCCTGAATGTTCTAAAGGTTGAATATGTGAAGCGGTTAAGCTACCACGGACTCCCAAATGCAAGAAGCGATCGGTTTAGGTTATCCATCAACATCAATTTTTAATATGAGCTACCAAAATATCATTCTTTCGATCAAGGAAAGCACCGCATATATTACCATCAACAGAGAGACTAAACTAAATGCCCTGAACCAGGATACCATTGCAGAACTGAAGGCTGCGGTAGATTCAGTGGAGCATGATGTTTCCGTTCGTGGAATTTTTATCACCGGAGCAGGACAGAAAGCATTTGTTGCAGGGGCAGACATTCAAGAATTTTTAGGAAAGTCCTCGGAAGAGGGTAAGTCACTGTCTTCTTTCGGACATGAACTGATGGACAAAATTGCCAATTTTTCAAAACCCGTAATTGCGGGCATCAATGGATATGCCTTAGGTGGAGGCCTGGAATTAGCCTTGGCCTGTCATATCCGGATAGCTTCGAAAACCGCAAAGATGGGTCTTCCGGAGGTTTCCCTGGGCCTTATCCCTGGCTACGGTGGTACGCAAAGGCTTGTAGGATTGGTAGGTAAAGGTAAAGCCTTGGAAATGATCCTTACGGGTGATATGGTTGGGGCCCAAGATGCATACCAATGGGGTTTGGTGAATCAGGTAGTCGAGCTCTATGAAATTGAAGAAACCGCGCAAAATATATTGAACAAGATCTATTCCCGCTCCAGAAATGCAGTGGCGACGGCAATTGAAGTTGTGAATGCCGGGTTGAGCAAACAAAAGGACGGCTATCAATCCGAGATCGATGCCTTTGGGAAATGTTTTGGCTCAGAGGAATTTCGGGAAGGTGTTAGCGCGTTCTTGGAGAAGCGCAAACCAAGGTTTTAGGGGGATGGACATAAGTCGAAACACACAAGAGGTCTGAATGTGGGGATGAGGGAGTTGAATTTTGGTATGGGTAAATAACCAAATCTTGTTGGTTTATATTAAAATGCAAGATAAGTACACAGCGTGAAATTATAGCGTAATTCTATCGCTATCGATTTGTAAACAAATCTTTATCTTTGATTATGTCACTAGCCTATCTTAAAGAATTGGATTTGCACAGTAGAATTGCGCTGTGGAAAATTGAGGAATCAGAAGAGGAGCTGATTGCGATGCTGCAATTGGATGAATCAGAATTGGCCAAGCTGAGCAGCATGGCCAAAGGGAAAAGGACTTTACATTGGCTGGCAACTAGAGTACTATTGCGGTATCTTCTTCAGACTCCGGAATTTATCAGCTGTCCTTCCGATGCAAATGGCAAACCCTATCTTCCTGATTTTCCCTATGAAATATCTTTGACACATTCCTTTGATTATGCCGGGGTAATGCTAAGCACAGCAGGCGCTTGTGGTATTGACCTAGAAATCGTTAAGGATAAAGTCGTCCGCATTAAGGATAAATTCTTAAAGCCGCAGGAGCTGGCATTCTTGCAGGAAGAACAATTAGTCGATCAGTTATATGCCTGTTGGTGTGCCAAAGAAGCGGTTTATAAACTTCAGGGTAACAAGGGGGTGTCCTTTTATGATGACATGTCCGTTCTTCCTTTTGCCTTTACACCCCAGGGAGTCATGCAGGTAAACCTTAGCAAAGGCAGTGAAATCCAGACATTTCAGGTCTATTACGAAAGATTCAATGAATATATGCTCGGCTATGTAGTCGAATGACTTCCATTCCAAAGTTCACTCATACCCTTAGTTTGGAATTTTATTCAAACAGGTTTGCCATTCCCAAATCCAGCTACTAAATACTATCCTCCAGCTGGTCTCGTTTCAACGAGAGTCGCTTGTTGGCTTTATAAATTCGGACAGCGATCAAGAAATAAGCCAGCAATAAGGGACCATAGACCAAGCCGATCAATCCAAAAAGAGGAATACCGATGATTACCCCTACGACAGTAATAATCGGGTGTATATCCCCAAGTTTCTTTGCGATGACCAATCTAAGCACATTATCGATGTTGATGACCAGTCCAAATCCCCATATCAACATCCCTATCCCTTGCCAGTTTTGGCCATCGGCTAGAAGAATTACCGCGGCAGGGACAAAAATCAAGGGTGGCCCCAAAAGGGGAATAAAGGAAAGTATCGCACAAATTACACCCCAGAATAATGGATCCTTGGCTCCGAAAATCCAAAATCCAATGGCCAGACATGCCCCCTGGACGATGGCAATTATGGTCTGTCCGATAATATTGGAGTAGGTTATATTCTTGAGCTCTTCTCCAAATACAACGGCATTTTCGTCGTCAAAAGGAAGGTAGTGGATGAGGCTGCCCTCAAACCCGCGATAGTTTACAAATAGAAAGTACAGGAGGAAGTACATCACCGCAATTTCCAGAAAAATATTGGCTGCACCACTAAGGGCTGATGTTAGGAGCGCACCAAAATAAGTGGAGCTCGCCTCCAACTGTTTTTCGATAAGGTCAGGCTGCCCCAGTTTATCCCCCACAAAGTGCTTGATCGCATCCATAATCTTCTTGACCCATTGGGGATTTTGCTGCAGTTCGACCGCTTTGTCGAAAAGCATCTTCCCAATTCCTAGGAAAGGTAGTACAATAATGAATATGGAAATAATGATGATAAAAATGGAAGCGACGGGTTTTGGCCAGTTCCATCTTTCGATCAAAAAAATATTTAAGTTACGGAACAGGGTGTACATGACCATGGTCCCTAAGAACGCCCCGAAAATACCTGAGGTAGCATATAGAATAATGCCGCCCAATACCATAACAATGATCAGGATAATGACGTTGCGTTCCTTCTGTGAAAATACATCGTTGTTGCTCATAATTGATTTTGAATTAATATAACAACTTTTTGAAATTTTGGTTTATTAATAAGGGATTTTTTTGAGGTTGTTACTAAGAAAGGTAAAAATGTTATTGGATGGCTTAATTGGGAAAAATGCATAAGCTGTCAATGCACCTAACGTTTTTAAAAAGCCGATCTATGTCCATTATGTTGTAGCTTGAAAATGTTCTATAGTTCATCACTTACACATCCAATGATAGCTTTCTTTCTGAGGATTGTTTTAACTGCTTGACTTCAGTTTATGCCTTTGATATTCATTCTTACCCCGGGTCACCATTTGTGTTCTTTCTCCCCAGAGTAAATCGGCCATTGTCTCTGAGATACACCTTTATCTCCAAAGAGTTTGCCAAAAGTATCTTTGGTTATTTCCTTGGTATGTTTTGGATTTCTGTCATCTAGGTTGCCGTTAGTAAGGTAAAAGAACAATATTTATCTTCGATGAGCCCATCGGGGTTCACCATTAGGATTGATGACCATATGTATCTTGAAACCATAGAACCAACCAATGGAACACTGTCCTCATTCAGCTTTATCATTGAAAACTTTGCGCTGATGTCTCCTTCTTTTGTGACATACCTTGATACTAGTTTTTTTACTATCAGGTAACATTTTGGAAACTTCAGGGTTCATGCTATTGCTGTTAATAAGTCAAACAACTTAGCATTGCCTAAAGGTTGTTGGAGGACGGTCCTTGGCTGAGATTCAGAGATTAAATTCAGTTTGTCCTGTATGGTTTTTTAATGTATTTTTGAATCCTGCGAATTAGCCAGAGCATATGATATTATCAGACAAGCGTATTTTAGAGGAAATCGAAAAGGGTATGATCGTTATCGAGCCTTTCGATAGAAAGTGTTTAGGGACAAATTCTTACGATGTGCATTTAGGGAAGTACCTAGCAACCTATAGGGACGAGGTTTTAGATGCCAAGAAACATAATGAAATTGAGCATTTTGAAATTCCTGCTGAAGGATTTGTGCTGGAACCCGGTACACTATACTTGGGCGTAACCCTAGAATATACAGAAAGTCATGGACATGTTCCCTTTCTGGAAGGGAAGTCCAGTACAGGGAGATTAGGTATCGATATACATGCTACTGCAGGAAAAGGCGATGTTGGTTTCTGCAATACCTGGACCTTGGAAATTTCTGTTGCGCAGCCCGTAAGGGTATATGCCGGCATGCCTATCGGACAGTTGATCTATTTTGTGGTCGAAGGTGATATCGAAACCATGTACAACAGCAAAGGCAATGCTAAGTATAACAATAAGACGATTCGTCCGGTGGAAAGTATGATGTGGAAGAATGCTTTCTAAGAATTGTAAAATATAGGTTAAAAAAGTACCCTTCTGAATGCCTAAAGCTACTTGCTAAAGGCTCAGTTAAAAAATATGGAAACTCGATTATGAGCCTCTTAAAGATGATGTCTTGGGAATAAACTTCCAAGACATCATCGTTTGCGGTCTAAATATTAATATCCTGGATTTTGGACTAAGCCCGGTTCAACCTTTAAGCTATTTTCATGAAATGGCCATATGTAATTATTGTCCTTGAAGGACCTATCTTCAATTTTTAGTGTCTGGATTTTTCCGTTAACCATCCTGGTATGTCCCAGAGCCGGTTGTTTCAACACGGTTTCCGCAGTTTTCCATCTCAATATATCATCATATCTTACACCTTCTGCGGCTAATTCCGTTCTTCTTTCATTCCGGATTATTTCGATCCATTCTTGTTTACTTTTATCAGATAATTTGACATCAGCGACTGTCATGTCAAGGCCAGCCCGTCTTCGAACCTGATTAATACATTCTTTTGCAAGTTCATCGACATTGTCGGTCATTATTTTTGCTTCTGCATAGGTAAGCAGTACTTCGGCATACCTTAATAGTGGGAAATGCATGTTTCCGCTTCCTTTGAAGGCATCGGTTTCGTCAACAAATTTCTTAAACCAATATCCAGATTTACTTCCTCTCTGCTTTTCGATATACATTAAGCTATTGGGGTCGTAAATATCGATTTCTTCTCCATAGAACTTATCACCATGACCAAAAATACTTTGAGCATATCTGGGATCTCGGTTCAATTTAGGGTCTAGTTCATATTCTTGTTTTGAATGGAGTGGACATTTGTCAATTGGTCTTCCTTGAAGTGTCCAGTAAGAGTCAACCAAAGATTTTGTAGGGACTAAATAAGATTCGCCATTGCCCGTTCTATATTGTGGAGCAAGATCTCGGAAAGAATTTGTTCCTGAGTTACCATGGCTTTCCATATCGAATTTTATGATAAACTCTTTGTTAGTTTTATCGGCTTTATAATTAAATAAGTCCCCGTATTTTGAATGCAGTTGGTATTTACCGCTGTCCATTATTTCTTTGGCTAACCGCGCTGCAAGCTCATACCTCTGATTGTAAAGCGCATAACGCATTATTAGGGCTTTGAAAGAATATTTATTAAACATATAGGCATCAGAGGTATATTCATTTTCTGGTAGTCTATTGGCTATCTCTTCAGCCAGGGGAAAGATGGTTTCTAATATTTCCTCTTTAGGTTTTGCAGGTTGCAGGGCCGTTTCCATCGTTGCCGGTTCTAGTAGGAAAGGAACGTTTGCCCATCGGCTAGTCAATTTGAAGTAATGCCATACCCTTAAAGCCTCGAGTATACTTTTAAATTTAGTTCTGACAGCTTCATCCTCCACATATGGTACATCGGTATTGGCAATAAATGTATTTAGTCGTCCCAAATGTTTCATTTGGAGTTCATAATAATAAAGGAAAGTATTCGTATTGGAATTAAAGTTCCCATTTGCTATTCGTTGATGGTGATCGCCTTCTAATCGACTATAGGCGTTATCCGATTTGCCGTCTTCCATATAGAAAAGTAAGGGACGTACTCCAACTGCTGTAAAGACGTCTAAATAACTGCTGTAAACGACACGTCGCAGGTCCTCCTCTGTATTGAAGAACTCTACGAAAGAAGTTGCGGTGGGGTCTGTTTTGTCTAAGAATTTCTCACAGCTGCTGAACGAGGTTGCTACGAATAAACTTATATATAGAATTGATTTTTTCATGGTTATAGAAATTAAAAAGATTAATGTATTGTCGCTCTAATTCCGAAGCTATAGGTGGCCATTCTAGGATATCCTCCATTACCTCCGTTACGTTCAGGCTCAAGACCCTCCCACTTGGTGAAAGTGATAGCATCTTGAGCATTAATATAGAATCTGACATTTGTAAAAGCATTTCCAAGCTTAGGGAATGTATATCCCAGCTGCAACATTTTGATTCTAAAAAAAGAGGCATCACTCAACCAGACGTCACTTAAATATGTGTTTGTGCTTGCCCCAGTCCAAACCCTGGGAAATCTACTGGCCGGGTTTTCAGGTGTCCATCTGTTATCTGCATAATTTTGCATTGGAGAACCTAGATCATTGGTGGCATTATCCACATATATTGGGTAACCTTCTTGTCCAGAAAGTCTGCCCGTTCGTCGGCCTACACCCTGTCCCAAAGCCGCAAAATCCCAACGTTTATAGCTCAAGTTAAGGTTGATTGCATAGTTTAAATGTGGAAATGGATCGCCGAGGTCCACGCGATCTTCATCATTTATGATTCCGTCGCCATTCTGGTCTATATATTTAATATCTCCTCTTACTGTATTTGGCATCTTTGCGACGGCTGCGTCAATTTCTTCTTGGGTCTGAAAATACCCGTCTGTTTGATAACCATAATAATTATCGATAGCAATTCCGTTATACCAGATTTTATCGTTGTTGTCTTTGAAGATTAATGTGTCGGTATGGCTGTATCCCGCTTTTAACACTTCATTTGTGTTATCAAAGAACATTCCGCCAACAGTATACGAAACGTTGCCGATTTTATCTGACCAGTTTGCAGACAGCTCATATCCCTTGTTCCTCACCTCGCCAATGTTAATTGCTGAAGATAAATAGTAGGAACCAGTTAAAGGGGGTACAGGAAAATCCGAATAAATCAAATCATAAGAAAACTTATCATAAACATCTGCAGTAATATTAAGGCGATTATTCAACAGCGTCAAATCTGCACCAATATTCCATTGCTTTTGTTTTTCCCAGGAGAAATTTGGATTAGGTACTCGCATGGTCCAGCCCCATGTGTTTACGACCTCCTGCCATAGATAGGGAGCTACATTTTCATTTCCGATTAATCCGTATGATCCTCTTATTTTCAGATTGGAGATCGCACCATTTTTCTTTAAATTGGCAAAGAAATTCTCATTGTGTACATTCCAGGCTACGGCTGCCGACGGGAAAAACCCCCATTTTTGTCCAGGAGCAAATTTGCTGCTCCCATCAGATCTTGCCGTAATTTCCAATAGGTATTTTTCATCGAAAGAATAGTTCAGTTTACCAAAGAATGAAGCTTTGTTAATCTCACGGTAATCGGTGAAGGTCCAATTCATGACTTCAGTCCCTGCAGTTAGGTATAATTTATCTTTATTTTGACGGAGGTCCTTTGTATAATTGACCAATGCCCTAGCAGTTATTTGGGATTCACTTGTTCCTTGTTCTGCATTGACATTATTATTCCAGATATCGGCAGGGGCCCCTTCGGCATCAAAGAATTTGAAAGTTCTACGAACCCACTTATTAGCCGATTTGTTGATCATGTATGACACATTTCCTTCAATATTTAGGTTTTCGTTGATATTATATCTCGGACGGAGGTTGATTGTGCTTCTGTCATGAACATAATTTTTTGTTCCTCCATGGTTAATTGAAGCTAGGGGATTACGGTTGTTATGGAGCATATAATGCTCCGGCAGATCGGTATTTTCATAGAATGGCGCTTGGGTCGCATTCATTCGCCATGCAATTTGGTATAGGCCATTGCCGTCATCATTTGCTAGAAGTCGGTCCACCTGTAACCGATGGGCATAAAAATCAGCTAGTAGAACGAATTTGTTCGCAATATTTACGTTTGTGTTAAATCGTGCAGAGAATTTTTGTGAACCTTCAATATCATTAAGTCCGTTTTCTTGGATATGGCCAAGCATTAAATTAAACGTCCCCACACCCCCACCTCCAGAGATGCTTGCAGCTTGATTTTGAGCGTATGCGCGCTTCAACATAATTTGGTCTAACCAATTAATATTAGGTGTTTGCCCATCTGCAGCTTTTTGAATATCCTCATCAGAATAGTTTGTCGTTTGCCCCTGAAGGGATCGGGCTTCATTATTGAGACGCATGTAATCAGCTGAATTTACAAATTCAGGTAAATCAATTGGGTTGTCAATCGATCCCCAGGCATTGATGTCAACTTTAAACTGTCCGGTTGTTCCACGTTCAGTTTCAATAATGATAACGCCATTTGCTCCTCTTGACCCATACATCGCCGTAGATGCAGCATCTTTTAAAACGGTTAAGCTTTTTATTTGATTGGGGTCGATATCGGATAGGGACTGCTCCATTCCGTCTACAATAACCAATGGGCTGGCATTTTGCAATGTGCTTACTCCTCGAATAGCAACACTGCCAGGTGCATCTCCTGGAAGAGACCTGCCTTGTTGCATGGTTACACCTGCAATCGTGCCGCTGAAAGCTTGTTCCATTTTCATAATGGGCCTGGTTTTAGTCTTCTCCATATCCATTTGGGACACGGAAGAGGCCACATGTTTTTTATCAATGGCCGAATAACCCATGACTACCACTTCATTAATTCCTTCGTTCTTTTCCTCAAGGATAACATTAAGCCTTGTTCTATCTTTTATTTCAACTTCTTGGTCAGCGTAACCTATTGCTGAAAAAATAAGTATGGAAGAGTTTGCTGGGACCTGGATTTCAAAGTTACCGCCAGCGTCTGAGGCGGTACCCAAATTTGTTCCCTTAACTAGGATTGAAGCATTAACAACGACTCTGTTAAGGTTGTCCTTAATTGTTCCTGAGATTTGTCTGTTCTGTCCATAGACAACGGGCAAAAGCATGACAGTAAGGAACATGAATGTTACGATTTTTCTCATAAATAGATTTAATTGTATTGAATTTTAGGTTGTTTTCAGTTTCTAATATACTGTACATATTTTATTTATGTTAAAAAAAGTTAAAAAATATTTTTATAGTTTGTAAATAATAGCACTAACAATTAAGATGTGTTTAATTATATTGTATTCTGTTTTAATATGGTCAATTCAGGCCTCCTGCTGAAAAATAGGAGCCATGGAGGAGCTCGTGATCTGTGGGTCACTTAACAGTTCATTCGAAAAATTATTCGTAGATTCAATCAGTAGACCCTCATTGATATTTTTTGGGAGTGTCTAACAGGTGCATTGAAAAATCAAGTGGGAAACTGGCAGTGTCAAAAGTGTATTTTTACAAAAGGAAGCGCGGTAATGTTCTCGTAAAATTTCAAGAATGATAAATAAGAGCCAAAATTCGCTTGGGATTTTGGCTCTTTTTTTAGTACTTCAATGATCGCGGGCAACAATCAAAAATAAACTCTGATTTGAAATCTTGGTTTCCAAATGTGATACGGCCTCTTTTGCACTTATAGATATTTAAGTTGTACTAATATCCATATGCTTCCAATTCCATGAAACTGACATAGGTGTTTCCAGAAGAAGAATCGAGGAATACGATTGCGAGGTATCTTCCTCTTTTGATCGAGTCAAATTTAATAGTGAAAGCATCTTGTCCCGTATAAGTCGCAGAAGCTACCGGTTTTCCCCAACTAGCAGAAGGCGCATCAGCAGGTAGTGGGACGTCTGATATGTAAATGTCTACATTTTTAATATACCTCCAGTTAGTCTGGGCTGGTGGATAGATGATTATATTATCAAGTTCTAATGATTCATTGAAATCGGTTATTACCACCTGTGGTAGAGGTGCTCCAACTGATGAATGCCAGCCCGTAGCCTTATTCCCATCAAATAATAGGGCAGGTTGCCCTCCGCCACCATCACCCCATGGATGATTTCCATTTCTAGCAGTTGCAACCCATTTTGTGGTTGGGAATTTATACATAAAAGGTTTTTCAGAAATCTGCCAGTCCCTGGCAATAGAATCAATGCCATTTCTTGGCAGGAATACTGAACGATATTCAAAGAGTTCTCCAGGCATAATGTCAGGATAAGTCATTCTGTCCTGATCGTAAT
>JBEBTR010000098.1:0-12427 GCA_040393725.1 Sphingobacterium endophyticum
ATCTGACTGTTAATCAGAGGGTCGCTGGTTCGAGCCCAGCTTCAGGAGCAAGATTAAATAAGCCGGCAATTAGCCGGCATTTTTTTTATAATAAAATTTATATCCATGAGTCTAGTAATCGTTGGAACCGTTGCATTTGATGCCATTGAAACCCCATTTGGTAAAACTGATAAAATAGTAGGTGGTGCAGCAACATTTGCTGGATTAGCAGCATCTTACCTATTTCCAGAAGTTAAATTAATCTCAGTAATTGGTGAGGACTTTGGAGAAGATAACTTAAACATCTTAAAATCAAAAGGCATTCAAGTAGAAGGCGTTGAAATCATTCCTGGTGGAAAGTCATTTTTCTGGTCAGGAAAATATCATAACGACATGAATAGCCGCGATACGTTAATTACTGAATTAAATGTGCTAGCAGATTTTGATCCCAAAATTCCGGCTTCATATCAAGACTGCGAATATTTGTTGTTAGGCAACCTGACCCCTGCTGTTCAAATGGCGACATTGGATCGCTTAGAAAATAAGCCCAAGTTGGTTGTATTGGACACCATGAATTTTTGGATGGATGTTGCGATGGATGAATTGCGCGAAGTATTAAAACGTGTCGATGTATTAACCATCAATGATGCTGAAGCAAGGCAATTATCAGGAGAGTATTCATTGGTTAAAGCAGCTGAGAAGATTCTTCAGATGGGCCCAAAATATTTAATTATCAAAAAGGGGGAGCATGGTGCATTATTGTTTGGTGAAGGCCAGGTATTTTCAGCACCTGCATTGCCATTAGCAGATGTATTTGATCCGACCGGTGCGGGAGATTCATTCGCTGGAGGTTTCATCGGATATTTAGCAAAATTGCAATCCATCAATTTTGCAAACATGAAAAATGCAATTATCTTCGGTTCAGCCTTAGCGTCATTCTGTGTAGAGAAATTTGGTACTGAGAGATTAGAGAACTTAACTCAAGAAGAAATATCAAACCGCATAAAAGAGTTTGTAAATCTTTCAAAATTCGAGATAAGCGAATAAGCTTATCTCGAATTTTAAATAGCCAACCTCCATCCGAAAGATGGATTTAAGGTAGCCTATGGCTTAACAAAATTAAACCTAAAAAATCTGTAAATATCTAATACTAAAGAAGAGAATTAATTCTCTTTGAATTTGTAGGCAGTGAGGGTCTTTTTCATAGACTTTCTGGCTACATGAATTCTCGTTTTTACTGTACCAATAGGAATCTGCAGATGATCTGAGATCTCATGGTATTTATATCCTTCAAAATACATTGTGAATGGTACATAATATTCATCTGAGAGCTTTGAAAGAGCATAATTGATGTCTTCCATGATGAATTTGTTTTCACCGTTGTTTTTAGTTGCGGATACAACGAGGTTGATTTGAGAGATTTCCTCCTCTTTTGTTATAAAAGAATTGGTTTTGACAACCCGGCGGTAATTGTTGATAAAGGTGTTCTTCATAATTGTATAAAGCCAACCTTTTAAATTGGTGCCGTCTCTGAAGTTTTTGAAGTACGTGACAGCTTTCAGTAAGGTGTCTTGTACTAAGTCATTAGCATCTTCGTGGTCTCTAGTGAAGTTTCTGGCATAACTTCTTAGAGAATCTGAGTGCTTAACAACTAATGAGTTAAATTCAATCTTGTTCATACAATTAGCGATTATAGTATAGTTAAATGATGCGATGTTTGTCAAGAGGAACTTGACGAAAGCTGAACAATTGAAACTTATTATTAAGCTATAACGCTAAGTATCACGCAATTCCTGTGCAGAAAATTAATTAAATTGTGGAAATCAATAGATTGAGGAACTTGATTTTCGTAAAACGATAAAAATATAGAATAGTCTTTATGCTTTTATTGTATAATAATCAATGATTATTGTTTTATAATAAAAAAAAACTTTATTGAATGAAAGTGTGGAAAACTTTTATAGAATATTTACTTCCCGTTCTAAATGCACTCCAAAGTGTGTATATACATCGTCCACAATAGTAGACGATACTTCAAATATTTCATTTCCAGTAGCTTTCCCTAGGTTTGTCAATACTAAAGCTTGATTTTTCCACACGGCTACTTGTCCAACAGTTTTTCCTTTCCAGCCACATTGTTCTATTAACCATCCAGCAGCGAGTTTTTCTTCCAAATTATTGATGGTATAATGTACAATATCTGGGAATTGTTTTTTAAGATTTTCGAATTGTAGCTTATTGACGATAGGATTTTTGAAAAAACTACCCGCATTGCCAATAGTAGATGGATCAGGAAGCTTTTCTACTCGGATGTAAGAAACAACTTCTGCTACATCTTTTATTGAAGGATTGGATATTCCTCGTTTCTCTAATTCACTTTCAATGGCTCCATAACTGGTATTAATCTTACCAAATAGCTCTAATTTATAGGTAACACTACAAATAATAAATCTGCCTTTATATTCTCTTTTGAAAATACTGTCTCGATAAGAAAACTGACAATCAGAATTACTGAATGTAACAAATTCTCCAGTTTGAGTATCAAATGCCCGGCAGGAATAGAATATATGCATTAACTCTTGACCATAGGCACCAATATTTTGGATAGGAGAAGCTCCAACTGTTCCCGGTATTAAAGCCATGTTTTCCAAGCCAGGAAAATCATGATCGATACAATACCAAACTAAGTCATTCCAAACCTCACCAGCTTCAGCAGTGACAAATACATGAATACCTTCGATAAAGTGCTGTTTACCTTTGTTTGCAATATGAACAATTAGTCCGTCATAATCCTTAGTAAATAGAACATTACTTCCACCTCCAAGAACGAAGAAA
Source organism: Sphingobacterium endophyticum (assembly GCA_040393725.1). Classification (GTDB taxonomy): domain Bacteria; phylum Bacteroidota; class Bacteroidia; order Sphingobacteriales; family Sphingobacteriaceae; genus Sphingobacterium; species Sphingobacterium endophyticum_A. Next base: position 2,815 of record JBEBTR010000098.1, read on the forward strand.
TCTTTTTCAAAATATTTTTCAGCAAATAGGTCCAATAAAATCTGTTCATCCTCTACTTTGACATATTGATTAGCTAAAGCCTCAATACCAAAAGTGTTCAGTTTTTGAAGGGATTTTGTAGGTAGAGTTTCGTTTTCCATTTTTTTGACCAATTTCTTTAAAAGTTCGAAAAATTAAAGTATCTTAGTTTATAAGGCTGTAAAGATAGGTAAACGCCGATTTATAAACTAATTTTTGTTGTCTATGGCAAAAAATGCAGATGCGAAAAGGATAAAGATTTTGGAGGCAGCAAAACGGAGGTTTGCGCATTATGGGTTAGCAAAGACGACCATGGCAGAAATTGCACAAGATCTATCATTTTCCAAAGCTCTTTTATATTATTACTTCCCGGATAAAAATAGATTATATGCCGCTGTATTTGAAATGGCAGTGGATGAAATCATTAATGAAACTACCGAAAAAATAAGAATTTCAAAAGATGTAAATGAAGCGATGGAAGCTTTCTTAAGCACCCGATTGACAGTTATTAAAGAGAATTTCAATATTTTTGAATTCTCGTATTCCTTGCGTAATGAGATGCCAGCTGATATTGAAGCTGTTTTACCTTCCTTATTTGAAAAAGAAATTCAGCAGGTAAGTTTGATTCTTAAAAAAGGAGTTGAAACAAAAGAGTTAGTAGTGGACGACATAGAATTGACTGCAAAGATTCTTTTAATCTCCTTATTGGGAATGCGTATTGGAATACTACAAGAATTTAAAAACTTGTTCCTGCCACCAACAAAGGAGGAATTTGATTACATCCTAGGTCTTCAGAAGAAGCTATCCCATATTTTTATTAATGGATTAAGAACCTGATCTTTTGTCTAGAATATTCTTGATTATTAGGTGAGCATGTATTCTTGAATTCTCGATAAACCATAAATGCGTATTTAATCCGCCGCAGACTACGCCTGCAAGGTATAAATTGTTAACATTTGTTTCCATGGTTTCGGGGTTATGAACAGGTATACAGGGGCTCATTGATGGCACTTCAATTCCGATTTTTTCCAAAAATTCAAAGTTCGGCCGATAGCCAGTTAATGCAAGCACAAAATCATTCTCGATGCTGACAATGCCTTTAGGAGTTGAAACCTGTACTTCCCTTTCGCCAATACTCACAATATTGGATCGATATAGCACTTTTATTTCTCCATTTGCAATGCGATTCTCTATATCTGGCCTTACCCAATATTTTACTCTTGGGCTCACTTCTCTTCCACGGATGATTAATGTTACTTCAGCACCTTTACGGTAAGTCTCTAAAGCCGCATCGATTGAGGAGTTGCTCGCGCCAACAACAATTACCTTCTGGTTGGCGTAATAGTGTGGGTCATCGTAATAATGGCGTACCTTTGATAGTCCTTCTCCCGGCACCCCTAAATACATAGGGATATCATAGAATCCAGTAGCGATGATGACATGAGATGCTCTATAAATAGATTTGTTCGTAGTAACTTGAAATATTTCAGCGATTTTATTTATCGACAGTACTTCTTCGAATAGGTGTGTTTTTAAATCAAATTTCCTTTCAATACGACGATAATATTCCAATGCTTCTGCCCTTCTAGGTTTAGGATTGGTTGTTACAAAAGGGGTGTCTCCAATTTCCAATCTTTCAGAAGTTGAAAAGAACGTCATATTTATAGGGTAGTTGTATAAGGAATTCGTTAAACAACCCTTCTCTAATATAAGGTGACTAAGATTGTTTTTCTTCGCTTCAATGCCGCATGCAATTCCAATTGGGCCAGCACCTACAATCAATACATCAATTATATTATCCATTTACCATTTCAATTTGTTGCGGATTGATAGAAGATTCTTTTTCCATCACATCCAAAGTAGATTTGTATAAATCTGAGGAAATTTTATTTAAGAATTGCAATTGCTCTGTAATTAATTTAGATTCTTCGGGGTCTAATGTTTCGGGAGTAATCTCCGGAAAATCTGTTACCGGTGTAAAACTTTCAGAATCTTTTAGAGGAATAGCATCGATGGACTTACTGACGTTCGTCAAAATCTTCTTTAACAGCGTTAAGTGCTCTTTTGTGTAGTTGGTTTCCGTAGCTTCCGTTAATTGTGTAAGCAAAGTAGCGCCATAAGAAGAAAGAATATGATTGAGAATCACAAGCCTATTGACTTCCTTTGTGCTTTTTTGCCTCCATTTTGGTTCCGAGAGCATCCGCTGAAATGTTGAGCCCATGTTGGCTGAGGCAATATATAGTTCCTTTCTGGCAAGTTTATAACTTGTGACCGTAATTTCTTCACCAGAAAGAATCCGAACGGCTTGAGCTACATATTTATAGTTGGCAATGAGTAATTGTCGAACACTGTTCTTGATTTGAAAACTTTCCCAATTTGGAAAGATAATATAGCTGGATAGGAAGGCAATCATACCTCCTAGAAAGGTATCAAAGATTCTTTCTTTTGCAACTTCAAAAGTGTTCATTCCAGAAAAGCTCAACATAATCAAGACATAAGGTGTCATGAACATCACAGCCATAATATAGTTGACACGGAACAAACTATAGGCAATCAGAAAGAAGAATATTAATATGATGAACCTTGCAATCTCTGAGTGCACGGTCATTAAGATGATGGCACCTATGACACCTCCAATAATCGTCCCAAGTAGCCGCTGAAAATTACGTTCTTTAGTGAGTCCGAATCCAGGTTTAAGGATTACCATAATTGTTAGTAATACCCAATAACTCCCCATTGTCCCGATATTAAAAAATGGTAGATTAAGAACGAGGTAAGTTGAGGCCATGACAATTGCCATTCTTAATGCATGCCTGAATATGCTGGAATCAAAAGATAAGTTGTCCTTGAATTTGCGCGGATCAATATGTTCAGTCTGAATAAACTTGCTGGCTTCCTCAATCTCTTGCTTCTTGATGTTGTTTGGTCTAATTACAGCATAATTATAAATGTTATGGATGAATACGGTTATATTTCGGATACTAATTAGAATCTTCTTTAAAGGGATCGTATTCAGGCTTTCTTTTTTTTCTATTTCATCAATTGATTTTAAAATTGCTTCAATATCGGGTTTAAAATCATATAAGGGTTTAGGAGCACGGTTGGCATTTAATTGATAGGCCAGGTGATCTAATTCATTGGCGATTTTAAATAAAAGATGTTTAAAGTCCTTTAGTATACCGGTATGTGCATATTCCTTTCGGATTAACTCATAATCATAATGCGTTGTCATTGCCTGCTCAAACAAATCGACAATATCATTGAATGTCAATGTTAAATAACGCCCAATTTTGGTAGTGTCCTTAATGGATCTTTTGCTTTGAAATAGAAGGTCCCTCACATTTTCTTGATGCTCATGAACTTCAATCTGCTTATCGATTAACTTGCTATAGTTGTCATCAATAGACATTTTGGAATCATAGAAGTTAGCTCTCAATCGGATAAAATCACCAACATGTCTTACTGTTTCAGAAAGTTCCTGCTGTGCCAAGCGATATGGTCGGGCTTGGGTTATAGAAAAGCTAATCAGCATATACCATACTGCACCTAAGGTGAAGTAAAATAATAGCATCAACTCTTCTTGAAATGTCATTGCATCATCGACATAAATCAGCATGATCAGAACACCCATGGAACCAACAGTAGCGGCACGAGCATTAAATACAGCAAACATTGAATAAATAAAACATAAGGACCCGATAACGATTGACATTATCCAAATGTTTCCATTAGCCAAAAAGGTAATAAATTGAGTAAGGATACATACGATCAGACAAGCAATCATTCCTGTACGTCTATGGGATGGGGCTCCTGGTGTATCCGACAAACCCACTAATAAGGCACCTAAGGAAATATAGGTCCCTAAAAGAAATTTGCCAAATGCCGCACTTACTAAAATAGGCACGATACAGCCTATGGTGATACGTAAGCCATCTGCAAAGTATTGGCTATAAAAGAAATTGCTTAATTCTTTGGTTTTTTTCATGTTTTGCTCAAACAAAGATACAGAAGCAATAGTTAATTAAATGTTTTAAATGAATGAATTTCGATAAATTTTTAAATTATATCCCTTTTAAATCCTTTCTTAAATTATTAAAATAGCAATATTTTTGTTTAGTTAGTGTAAATAATACAATTACTTGCTTTAAAAGATATTAAAATGATATATTTGTAGGAATACGCTATTCAACTTAAACAAACTAACAAGACAGAATACTTACTATGAGATTAAGCCAAAAGACACTAGCTTTTCAAAACGAAGTCCTCACGAGGTTCGATTTATATAAAAGTTTGTTCTTGACCTTACCTTTTCAAAGGGTTAAACATACAGGTACGATTCTTCCTTTTTTTACAACGCATTGTGAACAGGGAGTGGAAGAACATTTATCACCAGAAGTGATTATTGACAGTTTCTTCGGTCAATATGAGCAATATGTCCAGGAAGAAGACCGCTTGGATCTTTTGTTCCGAATCGTTCAATATATTGAACGACAGGTGGTATTATTTGATGCGGTTGAAGATTCTGCATTTAAAGCAGTCGGCAAAAGTGATGAGACAGGTGGCTTGGAGTCCATTTTTAATCAGGCGCAGACCAACCCACAACTAAAGAAACAGGTTGTAGAAAGACTTAAGGATATGTCGGTTCGATTGGTTTTGACCGCTCACCCAACACAATTCTATCCAGGTCCTGTACTATCGATTATCAATGATTTGATTGATGAACTCAAGAAAAACGATATTCCCAAAATCCACTTATTGCTTCAGCAATTAGGGAAAACTCCTTTTATCAATAAGCAAAGTCCTACACCGGTAGACGAAGCCATCAGTCTCGCATGGTTCCTAGAGAATGTATTCTATAGTGTAGCTTCAGGAATCGAGGCTAAAATTGAGGATGAATTGGAAATCAATCCAAAGGATGTCAATCATTTAATTGAACTGGGATTTTGGCCTGGAGGAGACCGCGACGGGAATCCAAATGTTACTTGGGAAAGCACCAAGAAAGTAGCAACATTGTTGAGAACAATACTATTTAGATGCTATTATCGAGATTTCAGAATTGTAAAACGCAGAATTACCTTTAGAGGGGTTGAAAAATACATGGAGGAATTACAAGACCTTTTCTATGAAAACTCATTCAATCCGGTAGAAAAACCTGTAGATTTAACTGACCGAATTCTCGAAAACCTAACACAGGTAATCAGGGTGTTGAGAGAGAACCATGATGGGCTGTTTGTTGAAATTGTGGAAGATTTGAGACGTAAAGTTCAAACCTTTGGATGCTATTTTACCACGCTGGATATTCGTCAGGATAGCAGTGCTCTTCGTGATACATTCAACTGGTTGGTAAATACCTATCCTACGGAAACAGCAATAGATTTTAAGGAAATTGAAGGTTCTGAAGAAGAAAAAGAAAAACATATACAATTTACAGAAGCAACATTAGATCTACAGAATGGTGTAGATCCCTTGGTAGAAGATACAATCAAAGTCATTCGCTTGATTAAAGAGATTCAAGCTTCGGGAAGTGAGCGGGCAGCGCAGCGGTTTATAATTTCAAACTGTCAACAAGCATCAGATATTTTAGGATTGATGCAACTTTTCTTATGGGAAGGTTGGACCAAAAAAGATCTTACGATGGATTTTGTGCCGTTATTCGAAACAGTTGATGATTTAAAGCACGCCGCAGATGTGATGCGAAGTTTATATTCCAATCCAACTTATTCTAGCCATCTTAAGAAAAGAGGAAACAAACAAACCATCATGTTAGGATTCTCCGATAGTACGAAAGATGGAGGTTACTTGATGGCAAACTGGTCTATTTATAAAGCAAAAATAGAACTGACCGCAATATCTAGGGAATATGACGTTGACCTTGTGTTTTTCGATGGACGTGGTGGCCCACCGGCACGTGGAGGAGGTAAAACACAACGTTTCTATGCTTCGATGGGTAAAGAAATTGAAAACAATCATATCCAATTAACGATTCAGGGACAGACTATCAGTAGTCAATATGGATCTTTGGATACGGCAAAATATAATATAGAACAACTCTTGCATGCTGGATTGATTTCAGATCTTCAACAGCGTGTTGGGGATACATTGACCGCAAAGCAAAAGGATGTGATTGATCGCATGGCTGCAGAAAGCCACGAGAAATTCTTGGAACTAAGACATCATCCATTGTTTTTAAAATATCTGGAGACTTTAAGTCCATTAAAGTCGCTGTCTAACATGAATATTTCAAGTAGGCCAGTCAAGAGGAATTCTAATCGAGAATTGCGGTTGGAGGATCTGCGAGCAATTAGCTTTGTTACTTCTTGGAGTCAGTTAAAACAAAATATCCCAGGATTTTTTGGAGTTGGTACGGCATTGCAATGGGCGGAGGACAATAACCTTTGGTCATATGTTAAAAACCTTTATGAAACTTCCGGTATGTTCAATACGGTAATCGATAACTGTATGATGTCCATGACAAAGTCAAATTTTGATATTACTTCATATATGAAGGACGATTCGAGATTTGGAGAATTCTGGACCATGTTGAAGGAAGAATATGACCGCACGAAGAAATTCTTGTTAAAATTGACGGGAATGTCAGAGCTAATGGAAAATTATCCAGTAGAACGTGCATCCATTTTAGAAAGGGAGAAAATAATTCTACCTCTGCTAATTATTCAACATTATGCTATACGATTGCTTGAAAAGCAGGAAATGGAGGAGTCTAAAGCAGAAACCTATCGGAAATTGATTGGTCGAACCATCTATGGTGTGGTCAATGCTGGAAGAAATTTAGCTTAGATTGATTTTGAATTAAATAGAAATAGGCATTAATAGGGATATTTTTATATTTTTGTGTGTTTTAAAAATAATAAAGCGATGAAATTAAATACATTATTAGTTGCTGCAGTTCTTGCAAGTACATCTTTATCTTCTTGTGTTTTCAAAACAGCAGATGAAAACCAATTAAAATACACACATACCACATTGGTAGATGGTGATGCGTATGCCTTTTTCAGACAAGTAGGGTCCATCGCACCTTATGAGGTATCTTATGCTCAGCATGTATCTACAGTTGGTAATGCGCAAGCGAAAGATGCTGCTGCAAAAGCTTCGAAATTCTTTTCTGATATCCTTCCACAATTGGATTCATTAGCAACAAAATATCATGTTGATTTTCCAATCTTGGGTACTGAGAAATTCACAGGACCTGGTGAGGAGAATATTGCGGTAGAACCAAATGCTGCTCCTGTGGTTGTTCAAGATTCTACAATTGCTGATACAGCGGCTCCATTGGTATTGCAACATTCAAAAGTTTATTCTGATGCAGAATACTTGAGCCATATCCAACATCAAGTTGCATTGGTAAAAGAACAATTCAGAAGATTAAGCCGTAATACAAACAAAGATTTAAGAGATTTTGCTCAAGGTCAAACAGAAACTATCGCTCAGTTGTTTACCGCTGTAGGTGGTAAAGAAGATGCACATGCGCATCACTAAGCAAATATAAATGTCAGAAAACAAAATAGTTACAGGTATATTGTCGTATGGAATGTCCGGGAGGGTATTCCATGCGCCATTTATAGAGGTTAACCCCAACTTTGAATTGAGAGGAATCGTTGAGCGTTCCAAGAAATCGGCTCACGAAAAATATCCTCAAATAATCAGCTACAACTCGGTAGAGGAACTGATTAATGATCCTGAAATAGAACTGGTGATCGTCAATACACCAAACGATACTCATGTTGAATTTGCACTTCAAGCCTTAAAGGCAGGCAAGCATGTCCTTATCGAAAAACCGTTCGCCCCAACCATGGGCGAAGCGAATATGCTGTTTGAGGTAGCAAAGGATATGGGAAAACATATTCTACCGTTTCATAACCGAAGGTTTGACTCTGATTTCTTGGCACTGAAAAAAATCATCAACCAGAATGAAGTGGGACGACCAATTGAATTGCATATTCGGTTTGATCGATTTAAGCCTCAAATTGGACCCAAAGTGTTTAAGGAGACTAAAGTTCCAGCTGCCGGAGTCTTATTTGATTTAGGTTCCCATCTATTGGATCAAACTATCTCCTTATTTGGTAAACCTAAAGCAATGACCAAAGTACGTGGAGTTTACAGACCGGAGTCTAAAGTAGATGACTATGGATGTATTATTTTGAATTATGCATCCGGATTGAATGTTTATATTACGACGAGTTTGTTGGTGGCTAATCCACAAGCAAGTTTTGTCGTACATGGAACTAAGGGCAGCTTTGTGAAAAACAGAACCGATGTTCAAGAAGCTCAGTTGATTGAAGGGATGATGCCAAACAATCCAGCATTTGGAATAGAACCAGAGGGGACAGAAGGAATTTTAACGACTGCAGATGCTGATGAGAACTTAGTTTCTAGATTTGTTCAGGCAGAGTTAGGGCACTATATGGGGTTGTTTGATGAGGTTTATCAAACTATTCGTGAAGGGAAGCCATATTTTGTTACCAGAGATCAGATAATTTGGCAGCTAGAAATACTAGAACCGAATAAATAAATCTTCCATTTAATATAAAGTTTACAATTAGTTAATTTTGAATTTTTAACATTGTTAAACTTTTCAAAATATAATAACGTGAGATATGCCGCTATAGATATCGGATCAAACGCTGTTCGCTTATTGATTGCAGATATTATTGTTAGAGAAAACGAAATCACATTTAACAAAAACACACTACTACGCGTTCCCCTTCGCTTGGGAGACGACGCATTTATCCATCATCACATTTCAGAAAGTAAGTTTGAAAGCATGATTAAAACCATGAGTGCTTTTAGGAATCTTATGGATGTCTATAAAGTAACGGACTACATGGCCTGTGCAACATCGGCGATGCGTGATGCAGATAATGGACAAGATGTTGTGAAGGCTTGTAAAGAAGTTGGTGTTGATATCGACATTATCGATGGAGCTGTTGAAGCGCAGATTATTTATAATGTGCATGGCCATACGGGTATGGATAAAAATAAGGTTTATCTATATATCGATGTGGGTGGTGGTAGTACTGAGATTTCTTTATTTGCCAATGGAGAGTTGGTTGCTTCTCGATCATTTAACTTAGGAACGATCCGTATTTTAGATAATCAAGATAGCCCCGAAACTTGGGACGATATGAAGATTTGGGTGAAAAACATTACGAAAGGCTACAAAAATATTTACGGTATAGGTAGTGGAGGTAATATTAACAAGCTTTCCCGACTTGCGAATGAAAAAGCAGATAAGCCAATTTCTTATGCCAAGTTAAAAGCTTTGTATGTTTATTTGAATTCATATTCATTAAAGGATAGGATCAATGTACTTGAGTTAAAACAAGATAGGGCAGATGTTATTATACCTGCATCTGAAATCTTTCTGACCATTATGAAGATAGGTCATCTGAAAAATATTATGGCGCCTAGGATTGGTCTTGCGGATGGAATTATTCAAACCTTGATTAATAACAATCTGAAAAAGGAAAACGGTTAAAAAAACGTTGCAAGAATAAAAATAAAGTTTATTTTTGCGGTGTCTCAGCCCAGGTGGCGAAATTGGTAGACGCACCATCTTGAGGGGGTGGCGCCTGTA
>JBEBTR010000099.1:0-12237 GCA_040393725.1 Sphingobacterium endophyticum
TTAAATTTAACTTTTAATGTTCGGTTTTTGTAAACCATTTTCAGGAATGGACAGGGTTTTAAAATTTTTTTTGATGGTGTTTTCTTAATAGAAATTGTTTAAATTATTAATCTCAATTAACGTTAGAATAATAAAGCAATATGGCGAAAACCTCCAAAGAGAAAATGATAGCGGGTGAACCTTACATAGCAAGTGGGGATGAGTTATTTAAGGAAAGACAACATGCCAAGGTTGAATTACAAAAATTCAATCTGATGGATCCCAACAAAATAAAAGCTAGAAATCAGATTATTAAAAAGCTATTTGGACAGACTAAAGACCGTTTTTATATAGAACCCCCTTTTTATTGCGATTATGGGTATAACATTGAGGTTGGGGAATATTTTTATTCCAATTATAACCTGACCATATTGGACTGCGCCAAAGTTAGCATTGGCGACAATGTGATGATTGCACCAAACGTCAGCATCTTTACAGCGGGACATCCTGTAGATCCAGTTTTGAGGGTTGAAGGATGGGAATTTGCTCAGCCAGTAGAAATTGGTGACAATGTGTGGATTGGTGGAAATACTGTAATCAATCCAGGAGTAAAAATCGGGTCAAATACGGTTATTGGTTCGGGTTCTGTGGTTACAAAGGATATTCCTGACAATGTGGTTGCAGCAGGAAACCCCTGCAAAGTTATCAGGGAGATTAATATTCGGGACAAAGTATATTATTTTAAAGATTTGAAATATAATTTCGAAGAAGAATAAAATAAAAATACCTGAGGTGGGGAACCCCAGGTATTTTACCAAACCAATTATTAACCTAAATTATGAAATTATGAATTTTACTATCTTAAACGGTTACTAAAACGCTTTATTATAGTTGCAGAATTTTTTTTTAAAATTTTTGTTAGAAATGCTCTGCAAAGGAATTTTTCCTTGTCTTTATTGTAAATTAGAATAAATTCCTGTTAGCAAATCAGACTTGGAGTTGATGATATTGAATAAATTAATAAAAGGCTTGAAAACAAAAATACCCGGAGCGGAGAACTCCAGGTATTTTACCAAACCAATTATTAACCTAAATATTTTCTATTTATCTAGATAGTGTAATAACGACATATATCAGGCCATATTGTATATTTTATCAAAAAAATACATCATTTTTTTAAAATATTTTATAATTAATTGATTTTCAATTAGATATATTTCAGTTATTTTGAGATAACTTCAACAACTTTATCACTTAATTTAGTGATGTCAGATTTTAGACCGACCATAATTGAGAGCACATGTACTGGATTACCTTGGATTTTTCTAAAATTGTGCATGTACCCGGCTTCCATGCCAAGAAAAAATCCCTTGAATTTATAATCAGATCCAATTCCAAACTTAAAAGCTGGCGAAATACTATATTCATAGGAAAGATTTACAGTGGAATTGGCTGCATCATCCTGTGCTCGGGGCTCAACATTTAATGCACCTGCTGGTCCTATATAAGCGTATGTATTCAATCTCTGCAATTGCTTTCTTATCCCCCCTGCCAAACTTAATATGTACATGGTTGACCGTGCATTTTTTAAAATCCTATTGTATTCGGTATCTTCTTCAAGCTGATTGTAACCAAAACTCATCATATAAAGAGTTGGCTGCAGATAGTACTTAGGATTTTTCAGCGAAATATCTAAGCCCATGCTTCCTGTAAAAGGCTTGGTAGTTAATGCATCTTTTGTTTTGCCTAATGGAAATGAAAGTCCAGTTCCTCCGAAATAATAAACTTTACGGTAATGGATCGTATCAACACCTGTCTGAGCAAATGAACTTATCGACATCAAGATGCTGATGCAAATAAAAACAAGTTTCTTCATGAAATATTGAGTTTAAAAAGAGAACATTAAACTTAAACAAAATGTTTCAGCAAGAAAATAAAAACTTCTTAGAAAAAGTTTTTCGACTGAGGCCCCTGACTGAATAATAGATCGATTATGCTAAGGTTGGGAATAAATCCTGTTTTCTCTTCAAAAACCTGATAATATGGTTTTTGGTTAGTTATCAAGCTAGGCTTTTTAGGATGAATTTCAGAACGATAATCCAATTCATCTGAATCCACAGCCTCATACTTTTCAGTAAAAGAAATTTCTCTATTTAATTTCAATAATTTCAAGATAAGCTTGAGTTGGTCAACATGATAATCCAATAAGAGTTCATATTCTTTATCGTAAAACTGTTTGAAATCGTCTTCATAATATTCAAAATAAGGAGAGCTTCTATAGGCAGTTTGTAAACTTAACCAATGTAATCTCTGCCAAGGATGGTCATAATTAATTTTGACGTCTTTCATGACTACACGCTCTTTTCTTCCGTGTACAATGGGTACATACAGGTTAAGAATACCGTTGGCGGTTGCAATTTCCGATCTGGTACGGTAGGTTTGTTTAGGGAAATTCTCGAATTGTTCGATCAAGATCGGACCTTCGTTATTTTTAATTGCTTGTAAATAACTGATATTCGGTAGATAGAGTGCTGGTAATAATAATCCTTTAGACATAAACTAATATTCACTTCAAATTGTCCGCAAAAATAACTTTATTTGGGGATATTTATAAAGTACTTTAAAATAGGCATGAAGGAAAAACTCATTTACGGAACATTGTATATAATTTCTCTCCTGCCCTTTTGGTGTCTTTACCTCATCTCAGATTTCCTTTTCATCCTAATCTATTACGTTTTTGGGTACCGAAAAAAAGTGGTATTTGAAAATCTGAGGAATGCTTTTCCTGAAAAATCGGAGGAGGACATTAAAAGTATTGCCTATAAATTCTACCGATATTTCCCTGATCTCCTTGTGGAGTCAGTCAAGATGGCAAGCATCAAACCAGAAGAGGTTATCAAAAGGATTGAATTATTGAACCCTGAAGAGGTTTATCAATATACAGATCAAGGAAAGGGAGTTATTGGAGTTACGTCACATTATGGAAATTGGGAGCTATCGATCCATCGGTTGTCCTTGATGATGGATGTCCCTGAATTAATAGTCTATAAGCCATTGAACAATAAAGTCTTCAACAAGATCCATAATGGAATTCGATCTAGGTTTGGCGCCGAAATGGTTCCTATGAAACAGATCTTAAGACATATTGTTAAGTTGAAAAATGTTCCACATATTAGTATGTTTGTAGCAGACCAGACACCTACCTACCAGGATTCTGATTATTTCATGGAATTCTTGAATCAAGATACGTTGGTTTACACTGGTGCTGAACGCATTGCGAGGTTAACGAAATTTCCGGTTGTTTTCTGCGAAGTCAGAAGAAAGAAAAAACGGGGATATTATTCGTGCAAGTTTAGCACATTGATAAAAAATCCCGATGATTATCCGGAACATGAGATTACTCATATCCATAATCGATTTACGGAAGAGATAATTAAAGAAGAACCTGCATATTGGTTATGGTCCCATCGTAGATGGAAGCGTAAAAGAAGAAATTAAATGTCAAATTACCCGAAAGTTGCCGTTGTCATATTAAATTGGAACGGGAAGTATTTCTTGGAGAAATTCCTTCCTTCGGTATTTAATAGCACCTACCCAAATATTGAGTTTATCATTGGAGATAATGGATCCACCGATGATTCAGTGAGCTATGTTGAGGAGAATTTTCCGATGTTCAAAATCCTTCGTAATACGGAGAATTTAGGATTTGCCGGAGGATATAATGAGATCCTTAAGCGAGTTGAAGCCGACTATTATGTGTTGTTGAATTCAGATGTAGAAGTTTCAGAAGGCTGGGTGGAACCAGTCATAGCACAGATGGAAAAAGACCCCTTATTGGCGGCTTGCCAACCGAAGGTTCAATCCTACCACAATAAAGGTGAGTTTGAACATGCCGGAGCGGCAGGAGGATATCTGGATTATTTTGGTTTCCCATTCTGTCGTGGAAGAATATTGGACAAGGTAGAGCAGGATCATGGTCAGTACAATGATGCTCGTGAAGTATTTTGGGCAACTGGAGCAGCACTATTCATTAAGGCAAAAGCTTGGCAGGAAGCGGAAGGCTTCGACTCGGATTTCTTTGCTCATTTTGAAGAAATTGATTTATGTTGGCGATTGAAGAAAATGGGTTATAAGGTAGGCTACTGTCCAAATTCCTTGGTCTATCATGTTGGCGGCGGAACGCTAAAAACAAGTAATCCACAGAAAACCTATCTCAATTTCAGGAACAATCTGTTGATGATGCAAAAGAACCTTTCGGTACCTGCAGCAATTTGGAAAATTTCATTGCGCTTATGGTTGGATTTCTTTGCCCTAATTAAGTTTTTAGTGGATGGAAAATCAGCAGATGCATGGGCTGTAAGCCGAGGGCACCAGTATTTCTTCAAGAATTTTTTAAAAACGGCAAAAAAGAGAAAGAAATATTCGGCCCAAGAAAACAAAAAAGGACAATATAAAAATTCAATTATCTGGGATTATTATATGAATAATATCCATAAATTCTCCCAGCTAAAAGACAAAAATTTTCATTAATATCAAAAGTTCTGAATTATGTTTCCTTGTGGGAATTGCATGATTTTGCAACACTTGAAGCAATTATTTAAATAGTTGTTTTAAATTATTTTACCCTTAATATATTTTGTATTTTCGTGGTCTATGTCATTAGATATCCAAGCGAAAATAGAAGAGCTTACGAGAGAGCTGAACGACTATAATTATCAATATTATGTTTTAGCACAACCCTCGATTTCAGATTACGACTTTGACCATAAACTCAAGGAATTGGAAGCATTAGAGCTCCAATATCCTGAATATAGGGATCCTAACTCACCTACCCTAAAAGTGGGTGGAGATATCACACAACGCTTTAAAACTGTTCGTCACAAATGGCCAATGATGTCATTGGGCAATACTTATAACGAGCAAGAGTTGAAAGATTTCGACACTAGGGTTCGAAAAGTTGTGGGTGACCAGGTTCAATATGTTGCGGAATTAAAATTTGATGGTCTTTCTATTTCCATATCATATGAAAACGGAAAATTAGTTCAGGCGGTTACTCGAGGAGATGGCACTCAAGGTGATGAAGTGACAAATAATGTAAAAACCATCCGTAGTATCCCCCATCAACTAAAGAAAGGAAATTATCCGGAATCATTTGATATTCGCGGAGAGATTTTTATGCATAAATCCGCGTTTTTGAGATTAAATAAAGAACGGGAAGAAAATGAAGAACAGACCTATGCCAATCCGCGGAATTTTGCATCAGGAACGATCAAGCTTCAGGATTCCGCTGAGGTAGCAAAACGTCCTTTAGACTGTTTTCTTTACTTTTTATACTGTGATAACAGAAATAAAATATTCCATGACCATTGGCACAGCATAGAGGAAGTCAAATCTTGGGGATTTCCAGTTTGTGAGCATAGTAAACTTTGTAATTCGATTGATGAAGTACTGGAGTTTATCCATTATTGGGATGATGCCAGGCATAAATTATCCTATGAAATTGATGGGATTGTAATTAAAGTAAATGATTACGGACAGCAGGAGGAATTAGGGTTTACGGCAAAATCACCACGCTGGGCAATCTCTTATAAATTCAAGGCTGAGCGTGTGGAAACGATACTGAATAGTATAAGCTATCAGGTAGGTCGAACAGGCGCTGTGACGCCGGTTGCGAATTTGAAACCTGTATTATTAGCTGGAACCACTGTTAAACGGGCATCATTACACAATGCGAATGAAATAGAGCGGCTGGGATTGCACGAGCATGATACTGTTTTTGTAGAAAAAGGCGGAGAAATTATTCCAAAAATAATTGGGGCCAACGTTGAAAAACGACCTTCAGGAGCAAAGCCATTTGAATATCCGACGAATTGTCCTGAGTGCGGCACTGCATTGGTGCGTGAAGAAGGCGAAGCGGTTCATTATTGTCCAAATGAGGATGGTTGTAAGCCTCAAATTGTTGGTAAACTGCAGCATTTCATAGGCCGAAAGATGATGGACATTCAAGGATTAGGAGATGAAACTGTAGAAACATTTTTCAAGCTGGGATTAATACGGCGCATATCCGATATCTATACGTTAAAGGATAGAGCGAATGAATTGGTTGGGATAGAACGATTTGGTCAAAAATCCATTGACAACATGATAAATGGAATTGAACAATCGAAAAGCAAGCCATTTGAAAAGGTTTTATTTGCCTTAGGTATCCGACATATCGGGGAAACCGTAGCTAAAAAACTGGCCCAGCATTTTAAGAATATAGATGCCATTCGTTCTGCCAACGTGGAGGATATTCTATCAGTGCAGGATATCGGACTCCGCATAGCAGATAGCATCAATGCCTTTTTAAGTAACCCGGAACATTGGGAAGAAATCGAAAGGTTAAAAGCGTCAGGATTGCAATTTGAGACAGAAGAAAAGGAAGTGATATTTGCTGGTGATGAATTAGCAGGAAAGACCTTTTTAATTTCGGGGGTTTTTGCAGATTATTCTCGAGAAGAATTGACTGAATTGATAGAGGCTCATGGGGGCAAGATGTTGAGCAGCATCTCTTCAAAATTGAATTTCTTGGTTGCGGGAGATAAAATGGGTCCGTCAAAATTGGCAAAGGCGGAGAAGCTTCAGATACCAATGATTACAGAGACGGAATTGTTGGAGATGATCAACAAATAAGATAAAATAAAAATAATAATATAGAAAAACGATGAACGAGCTTCAAGGTGCGGGAGTAGCATTGGTAACACCATTCCATGCGGACGGCACAGTAGATTACGACACTTTAGGGAATTTGATAGATTATCAAATTCAAGGAGGAATTGATTATTTGGTATCCTTGGGTACAACTGGCGAAACAGCTACCCTTACTCCAGATGAGCGAAAGAAGGTGTGGGCATTTACTTCCAAGCATGTGAACAAGCGTATTCCTCTAGTTGCTGGAATCGGGGGCAACCATACGCAAGAGATTGTTGAACAAGTCAAGAATTTTGAGCTGTTGGATTATGTTGCCATCCTTTCTGTATCGCCATATTATAATAAACCGACGCAAGAAGGTATCTACCAACATTACAAGGCTATTGCAGAAGCATCTAAGCTTCCAATTATACTTTATAACGTTCCTGGCAGAACGGGTTCCAATATTTTGCCTGCTACAACAGTGAGGCTCGCAAAGGACTTTAAAAATATCGTTGCCACAAAAGAGGCATCCGGTAATTTTGCTCAATTCAGTGAGATATTAAGAGATAAGCCCAAAGATTTTCTATTAATCTCAGGCGACGATCCTATTACTTTACCAATGATGGCAATGGGTGCGGCAGGAATAATTTCTGTTGTTGGCAACGCCTATCCTACTAAAGTTGCAGCATTGGCGCATCTATGCCGTGAAGGAAACTATAATGAGGCAAGGGCAATCCATTTAGAATTGTTGAAGATCATCGATCTTTGCTTTATTGAAGGTAATCCTGCTGGCGTTAAATACATTTTAGAGAAAAAAGGAATAGGTCAAGATCATGTGAGGCTGCCAATTGTTCCCGTAAGCTCCAAAACTAAAGAAGCAATCGATGCAGAGATGCAGCTACTAGGATAAAAAAATAACGAGGTTGGCTATTTAAAATGGCCAACCTTTTTTAATTTTAGGTATTCTTTTTGTTATCGATATTGAAATTGAATTAAGAAAAATGGAAACTAACCAAAACCCCAGCAACAAAACCTCAGGATTCAAGAAATTCATTAGTTGGTTTTTACTGATTATATTTCTAGCGTTTGCAGGATTCGTTTACTGGAAATATTATTTTGTATTTGGAGAAGGTGTAAAATCAGGCACTTTGAATTATGCAGTAAAAAAAGGGAATCTCTTTAAAACTTATGAGGGAAAATTAATTCAGGAAGGTATTCGCTCACAGAAAACCGGAGCCGGTCTATCAAGCAATGAGTTTGAGTTCTCTATAGAAAGTGATTCTGTTTTCCATATTCTAGAGCTTAATAGCGGAAAGGCATTCGATTTGCATTACAAGGAATTTCACGGTGTATTACCTTGGCGAGGCAACACTCGATATGTAGTTGATAAAATTATACAGATGCATGACGTAAAGTCAAGCACATTCTAAAAATTCTGTACCCAATTGATGAACTTCAATCACTTGTCCGTTTGAAAACGAAAAAGGATTGAAGTTTTTTCTTTTAATTTAGGATCCTGTATAAGGTTTTTCAGAAAAAGATTGCAAAATTAAATTTCGTAGACTATATTTGCGGAGTACTTCGATAGTGGTACACTAATCATTACCCTTCTAAAAGAATGGTCTTGATTTATAAAGAAGTGGCGAGAGACTGGCTCTATGACCCACTGGCAACCTTCAATAGGATTGAAAAGGTGCCAATTCCTGTCCGAGGCAATAAAGCCCAGGAGCATATAAATAAAATAGACTATGACTTCAAAATTTTCAAAATCGGAATTATTGTATCTTGTTGGTAAACCAACAAAGAATTCAACCAATCTATTTATTTCTAACTGTCGTATTTGCATTTCACGAATGCGATAGTCGTCCATGACCTCTAATTTCTGTGATATTTAGCAATTAGACTGCAATAATAGACGACCAAAAACAAAAGTTACAGGAATAATAAATATTCATTTTACTAAAATCAATTAACATTATAAAAAATGGCAGATAATAAAAACCTAAAATTCGAAACATTGCAAGTACATGCTGGACAAGAAGTAGATCCTACGACTGGTTCAAGAGCATTACCTATATATCAAACGTCATCATACGTATTTGAAAATGCAGAGCACGGTGCAAATCTTTTTGCATTGAAGCAATTTGGGAATATCTATACCCGAATTATGAATCCTACAACGGATGTATTTGAAAAACGTATTGCAGCCTTAGAGGGCGGAGTTGCAGCAGTGGCTGTTGCTTCAGGTCAGGCAGCGCAGTTCATTGCCTTAACAAACATTCTTGAAGCGGGTGAAAACTTCGTGTCGGGATCCAATTTATATGGTGGTACCTACAATCAATTCAAGGTATCCTTTAAGAGATTGGGTATTGAAGCAAGATTTGCAGAAGACACAGATGCCGATAAAATCGAAGCGTTGATTGACGATAAAACCAAAGCAATCTATGTTGAAACTATTGGCAATCCTAGCTACAACATTCCTGATTTTGAGCGTATAGCATCAGTTGCAAAAAAACATGACCTTCCTTTAATCGTTGATAATACTTTTGGTGCCGGCGGATATCTATTCAAGCCTTTGGAGCATGGAGCCAATGTAGTTGTTGAATCAGCAACAAAATGGATCGGTGGACACGGAACAAGTATTGGGGGTGTCATTATCGACGGTGGTAACTACAATTGGGGCAATGGTAAATTTAAACAATTTTCAGAGCCTTCTGAAGGATACCATGGGTTGGTATTCTCGGATGTCTTTGGCGAAGGTGGACCATTTGGAAACATCCAATTTGCCATCCGTGCAAGAGTTGAAGGATTAAGAGATTTTGGCCCTGCCCTATCTCCATTTAATTCATTCCTATTAGTACAGGGATTAGAGACTTTATCATTACGCGTTCAGCGACATGTTGACAACACTTTAGAAATAGCTCAATGGCTGGATGCTCATCCACAAGTTGAACATGTGAGCTATCCAGGACTAAAAAACCATCCTTATCATCAAAATGCACAGAAGTATCTTAAAAATGGATACGGTGCAGTGTTGTCATTTACAGTTAAAGGTGGCGTTGAGAAAGCAAATGAGTTTATAGATTCATTAGAATTGATTAGCCATTTAGCGAATGTCGGCGATGCCAAATCATTGATCATTCATCCTGCTGCAACTACGCATCAACAATTGAGCGATGCCGATCAGAAAAAAGCAGGAGTTGCACCTGGACAGTTAAGATTATCGGTAGGTATTGAACATATAGACGATATTAAAGCAGATTTAGCACAAGCATTTGACAAGATTAAATAAGGGTGGGACCTTATTTAATTTTTATGGAGGAAGATAATTTAAAAGAATGAGTGTAAAGACTTTCGGATATAGCCAAGATTTCGAATTAGAGAGTGGTAAAAAATTGGCGAATCTACAGATTGCTTACCATAGTTATGGTGAGTTGAATGCAGATAAATCCAATGTGGTATGGGTATGCCATGCGCTGACCGCCAACTCAGATGTATTTGATTGGTGGCCGGGCTTATTTGGTGAGAACGAACTATTTAATGATAAGGATTATTTTATTATTTGCGCTAATGTCCTAGGTTCTCACTATGGAACGACCAACCCCCTGTCCATCAACCCTGAAACCAATTCGCCCTATTATTCCGAATTTCCACAATTCACGATTAGGGACATTGTAAAAGCGCATCAATTGTTGGCCGATCATTTAGGAATTTCGGAGATCAACACGTTGATAGGAGGATCATTGGGAGGACAGCAGGCTTTGGAATGGACCGTTTCGAAAACCATCAAAATCCATAATTTAATTGCTATCGGCACGAATGCATTCTTTTCACCATGGGGTATCGCATTCAATGAGAGCCAACGATTAGCTATTGAAGCAGATTCAACCTTCAGAGAGCAAAAGCCTGATGCTGGGTTAAATGGTCTGAAGGCAGCTCGAAGTATGGCTTTATTATCGTACAGAACCTATAATGCTTACGGAACGACACAAGTTGAATCAGACCATGATAAGACAGATTCCTATAAGGCATCGTCCTACCAGGCCTATCAAGGAGATAAATTAGTTCGCAGGTTTAATGCATTCTCCTATTGGTATCTTACCAAAGCTATGGATAGCCATCATTTAGGTCGAGGACGTGGACAGGTTGAGCAAGTATTGGGATCTATTAAAGGCGTCAATGCCTTAATCATAGGGATTCCATCGGATGTTTTATTCCCTCCTTCAGAGCAAGAATTCATAGCTAAAAATATTCCAAATGCAGAATATTATGAATTACATTCATTTTTTGGGCATGACGGATTTTTAATTGAAACTAAAACACTTACTCAAGTCATCAGTAACTTTCTTGAGAAACATAATACTAAAGCGGAAAATCACTTAAATTTAATTAAAGAATAATGAGTAAGAAACTTACCATCGGGATGTTTGGATTTGGTGTGGTGGGACAAGGTTTATACGATATCATAAAAACAAAGAACCTAAATTTAGAAATCAAAAAATTCGTAATCAAGAATGCAGATAAGAAAAGAACACTTCCAGCAGAATTGTTTACAACTGATGCCAATGCGATTTTAGAGGATCCTGAAATCAATACTGTAGTTGAACTAATTGATGATGCCGATGCTGCATTTGAAATTACCAAAAGGGCCTTAACATCTGGAAAGAACGTCGTTTCGGCTAATAAAAAAATGATTGCTACACATCTTGAAGAGTTGACGGAAATACAGAATCAGCATGGCACTTCATTATTGTATGAAGGCGCTGTGTGTGGAAGTATTCCAATTATCAGGAACTTGGAAGAATATTATGATAACGAATTGCTACATTCTATCAGCGGTATCTTCAACGGTTCTTCAAACTATATTCTATCGAAGATCTTTAATGAGAACCAAAGTTATGACTCAGCATTGAAAAAAGCTCAGGAATTAGGCTTTGCGGAAACAGATCCAACCTTGGATGTCGGTGGTTACGATCCTAAGTATAAACTTGCCATAGTAGCATCTCACGCATACGGATTATATATCAATCCAGATGAGATCCTAAATTTAGGTATTGATACCTTAGGTAATGCAGATATCCGTTATGCCAGAGAAAAGAATTATAAGATTAAATTAATCCCATTGGCAAAGGAAATCGATAATCATCGTGTAGTTCTTTATGTTTTACCAAAATTCATTTCCAAGGATAATATTCTTCAGAATGTTGAAAATGAATACAATGGGGTGTTGGTAAAAGCTGCATTTGCAGATGAGCAATTCTTTTATGGGAAAGGTGCTGGCGGTCATCCAACAGGCTCTGCAGTTCTATCGGATATTGCAGCTTTGAGATACGATTATAAATATGAGTATAAGAAGCATTTGGAGAGTCAGGAATTGACTTATTCTACGGATTATACTTTTAAAGTTTACTTCCGTTATGAAGATGAGGATGTTTTAGAGAATATTACTTTTACCAATATTTCGGAGCGCTTCTATAGCGATGATCATAAATATGTAATAGGAACTATTAATCTTCAAGAAATTATTGAGAAAAGAGACCTTATTCATCAACAAGGGAATTTTCTTGCTGAAATATTGTAATTCTA
>JBEBTR010000100.1:0-12188 GCA_040393725.1 Sphingobacterium endophyticum
CAAATTTTTTGAACCAGTATCCAGATTTTCCAGCACGGATATTTTCATAATAATACGTACTACTTGGATCATAGATATTAATTACCTCCCCGTTAAAAGTATCTCCGTTGCTAATTATACTTGCAGTAAATCTTGGGTCCCGATTAAGTTTAGGATCCAGTTCGTATTCCCGTTTAGTATGTAAAGGACAATCATCTATTGGTCTGCCCTGTAAGGTCCAGTACGAATCTACCAATGCCTTCAAAGGAACCAGATATGCCTGTCCACTTCCAGTCTTAGACTGTGGGGCTAAATTAGTAAATGAAAAAGTACTCGCCGAGGGATGACTTTCCTTATTAAAGCGAATAATGAACTCGTTGTTTACTTTATCTCCAGAATAATTGAACAAATTCCCATAATTGGCAAAAAGTTGGTATTTCCCACTATCCATTATTTCCTTTGCCAGACGAGCGGCCCTGTCATATTCTCCATTATAAAGTGCATATCTCATAATTAGGGCTTTAAATGAATATTTATTAAACATGTAACCATTGGTAGTATAGGTGTCTTCAGGGAGGGTATTAGCAATTTCTTCTGCAAGCGGAAAAAGGGTTGCTAAAATCTCTTCTTTGGATGTTGCTGGCTGAAGTGCAGAATTTATATCAGCAGGTTCAAGAAAAAATGGAACATTTGCATATCTGCTAGTTAATTTGAAATAATGCCAACATCGAAGTGCTTCCAAAATCCCCTTGTACTTTATCCGGATAGACTCATCCTCCACAAATGGCAGGTCAATATTTGCTATGAAAGTATTCAACCGTCCCATATGTTTCATATGAAGGTTATAATAATAATACATCGAACTGTTGTTCGAATTCAGGTTCCCATTTGCGATTGACTGATGATTATCGCCAGAATTTCGGCTGTAAGCATTGTCCGATTTACCTTCTTCCATATAAAAGAAGTTAGATCGAACCGCCTCGGTATTACCTGTATTGGAGAACACATCCAGATAACTACTATAAACTACCCGAAGAATGTCAGCCTCCGTACTAAAAAATTCATTAAAATCAGTTGCTGTTGGATCAGTTTTATCCAAAAATTTCTCACAACTAGTAAGGCTGATTGAAGCACTAGCCAATAGGATATATATAAATTTGGTTCTTTTCATTACTAAAGTTTCAAAGGTTAAAAAATAGAAGTTTGTACACCAAAGGTGTAAGTTCCCATCCGAGGGTAATTGCCATTACCTCCATTTCGCTCAGGCTCTAATCCTTCCCATTTAGTAATGGTAAAAATATCCTGAGCATTTACATAAAATCGGGTATTGTTGAACGCCTTACCTATCTTTTTGAAAGTATAACCCAATTGAAGCATTTTCACTCTGAAAAAAGAGGCATTGCTCAACCAGACATCACTCAGATAAGTATTGGTACTGGTTCCTGTCCAAACTCTAGGGAACCTACTTCCGCTGCTTCCAGGGGTCCACCGATTATCGACATAACTCTGCATAGGTGCACCTAGCGCATTAGTCGATCCGTCAACATATATGGGGTAACCTTCCTGGCCGTTTAGTCTTCCTTGACGTCTGCCTACACCTTGACCTAAAAAGCTAAAGTCCCATCCCTTGTACCGAAGATCTAAACTCACCGAATAATTCAAGTGCGGGTAAGGGTCACCCAGGTATACCCGATCATCATCGTTGATGACGCCATCTCCATTCTGATCCACATACTTAATATCTCCAGGCAACGTGTTAGCCATTTTAGCTTCGGTATTCTCAATATCGGCTGCATCATTAAAATAACCGTTCGTCTGAAAGCCATAGTAATTATCTAAGGCAACACCTTTATACCAAATCTTATCGTTTGTATTGCTGAAAATAAGTGTATCCGAAGCGGTATAGCCGGCTTTCAAAATCTCATTTGTATTATCAAAGAAGGCCCCGCCTATACTGTATGAAAAATCTCCGATATTATCAGACCATTTTGCTGAAAGTTCATACCCTTTGTTGCGTACCTCACCAATATTAACTGCAGTATTTAGATAATAGGAACCGGTTAATGGGGCTACTGGGAATTCATCATAAATCAAATCATAAGAGAATTTGTCATACACCTCGGCCGTAAAACTTAATCTATTTTTTAATACAGCCAAATCCACTCCCACATTCCATTGTTTCTGTTTTTCCCATGAAAAATCGTTATTTGGCACACGCATAGTCCAACCATATTGGTTCACAATTTCTTCCCAAAGATATGGAGCCACATTCTCATTACCGATCAGACCGTATGAAGCACGTAGTTTCAGGTTTGATAGAATTCCACTCTCTACCGCCTGAGACAGAAAAGATTCATGATGTGCATTCCATGCTAATGCTGCGGAAGGAAAGAAGCCCCATTTATGTCCCGGCGCAAATTTACTGGATCCATCTGCTCTTGCTGTTGCTTCCAAGATATATCGGTTATCAAAAGAGTAGTTCAATTTACCAAAGAAAGAAGCTTTAGCGATTTCTTTATAGTCTGTATAAGTATAATTCATCACCTCGGTCCCGGCAGTGAAGTATATCTTATCCTTATCTCCTCTAAGATCAGAAGTATAGTTCATTAGCGCCCTTGCTGTGAGTTGACTCTCACTCACACCTTGTTCAGCCCCCACAGCATTGGTAGCAATGGATATTGGTTTTCCAGTAGCATCTAGGTATTTAAATGTTCCTCTTGCAGATTTCCATGCCGATTTACTGATCATATAGGAAACATTTCCCTCTAGGTTAAGTTTACTGGTTATGAAATACTTTGGACGGATATTAATTGTACTGCGATCATGCATATTATTTTTAATTCCCCCTCGGTGTATACGTGCCACAGGGTTTAAATCATTATGCAGGATATAATGTTCAGGCAAATCTGAATCATAATACACTTGTTGGGTAGGATTCATTCTCCAAGCCAGTTGATAAAGTCCGTCTCCATTATCATTGGCCAATAGGCGGTCAACCTGAAGGCGATGAGCGTAAAAATCTGCTAATAACGAGAATTTATTTGCAATATTTATATTGGTATTAAAGCGAGCTGAAAACTTTTGTGTCCCCTCAATATCATTTAAACCCGTTTCCCTTAAATGACCAAGCATCAGGTTAAATGTTCCTACACCACCACCACCAGAAATATTAGCACTCTGGTTGTGAACCATGGAGGTTTTCTGCATGATTTCCTTCATCCAATCTACCGTTTTAATCTCTCCGGACTCCGCTTTTTGAATATCTTCATCGGTATATACAAGACTTTGATCCTGATAAGTCTTTGCCTCATTATTTAAACGCATATAGTCTGCTGCATTCACGAAAGTGGGTAAATCGATCGGTTGATTGAATCCGGACCAAGCATTTAAATTAACTTTAAATTGTCCGGTAGTTCCACGCTCAGTTTCAATGATAATAACTCCGTTCGCTCCCCTTGATCCATACATCGATGTAGATGCAGCATCCTTAAGAACCGTTAAACTTTTAATCTGATTGGGATCCAAATCGGTAATACTTTGTTCCATACCATCTACAATTACAAGTGGTTCGGAGTTCTGAAGTGTGCTGACTCCTCTAATATTAATGTTCCCAAAGGTTGCCCCTGGAAGGGATGAACCCTGCATCATAGTTACCCCAGGAATTGTTCCGCTAAATGCTTGTTGCATTTTCATAATGGGGCGGCTTTTCGTCTGTTCCATATCCAGTTGAGCAACAGAAGATGCGACGTGTTGTTTATCCACGCTATTATATCCCATGACCACAACCTCATCAATGTTCAGATCACTTTCTGCAAGAATAATCGCCAGACGCCTGCCGGAGTCTTTTACCTCAACCTCCTGATCGGTATAACCAACAGCACTAATAATCAGGACAACCTGAGAAGAATTGCTTTTTATCTCAAAATTTCCACCTGCATCAGATACGGTTCCAATATTAGTTCCCTTGATCAAAATTGAGCTATTGGGTACCGGTCTGTTCAAGTTGTCTTTTACAGTCCCGGATATAGTTACTCCCTGACCTAATGCAAGAAGTACCGAGTTCAAAAACAGAAAAAATAGTAATAGTTTTTTCATAAAAAAGGTTTTAAAGTTAATTAAGATTAGTTCGATTTTTAAAATTATTAAATAATGTTAAAAAACATTACAAATAAAACAAACTTATTTAAAATAATTAATAAACTACTGTTAATTAATTAATAATTTTTGTTTATGTCAGATGCTTTATCTATTTTTCTGTATAAATATTTAATATGCAACCAATTCAAGCCCTTTTTCAACTCGCATCCAAAACTAAATCAACCATTAAAAGAAAAGCACTCCTAAACCAATTAAAACTCATACAGACTATTTTTTCAAATGAACAGTTATCCATTACGGATCTTTCCCAGCATGTCAGATTGAGTTTCCCTACCTTGAATCCCTTAGTGCTGGATCTGGTGAACCAGGAAATACTGGATGCTGGAGAAAAAGGAGAATCTATTGGTGGTAGAAAGCCTGTTTTATATCAATTAAACGATAAGGCTTTTCAAGTTTTATGTGTTGAAGTCGATAGGTTCTCTGTTAGTATATCCGTATTGGGAAATAACGGAAAAGTAATAACACCACAAATAACCTATAGTCTTGAAATTGCAAAAGAAGCAAATAAAATGGAGGATTTGGTTGATGTTATTCAACAATACCTTAGCCAATACAAAAACCTGGAAAATATTACAGGAATAGGAATTTCTATGCCAGGATTGGTGAATTTTCGTGATTCGAGCAACAGGACTTTCTATGTTGGAGGAGAAAATATTTGTGAATACATCGAGGAAAAGTTCGGGAAGTTCACCACTGTTCTTAACGATGTAAAATCAATTACGATGAGTGAAATGGTCTTAGGAACTGTTGGTGACAAGAAAAATGCACTCGTCATTCTTATGGATTGGGGAATAGGTCTAGGGATGGTTGTTGATGGAAGTGTATACATGGGAAACGACGGTTATTCCGGCGAAATGGGACATATGGTCTTCGTCGAAGATGGGGATTTATGTTATTGTGGAAAGAAAGGCTGTCTCGAGACAATCGCCTCTGGTGTATTCTTAGTAAATCAGGCAAAAAACGATATCAGAAATGGAATGTCTACATTATTAACCCAATTCGAAGATCTAAAACATCTTTCTCCTCAAAACATCATTGAAGTTGCCCTTGCAGGTGACCAATATGCTATTGATCTTATTTCAGAACTTGGCGAGAACCTGGGTAAAGCTATTTCTTACCTTATTCAAATTCTCAATCCGGAATCAGTAGTATTGAGTGGAAAATTTGCTAAAGCAGGCGAATTAATTACCATACCGATCCAAAGATCCCTAAATTCTAATACCATGGGGGCACTCCGGAAAAGTTGCAAAATTGAACTTTCAACCCTAAAAGAATCTAGTTTAGCTATCGGTCTGTTTCGTTATACTTTTGAAAAATATTTTGAGAGACAATTAACAAATTTGGCATAAATTATCAGGCTTACTCCTTTATCTAATCCGTCCCATTTGTGAATTCCCCGCAAAATGGGATTCTTTATTTGCTAACAATCTTAAATAAATTTCATTTGTGTAGCTTTGTGAATCAGAGAGGCAGAATTGCTCACCGCAAATTTTTGTAAAAGATTACGTCGATGGCTCTCAACAGTCAGTGGACTGATAAACATGAGTTCAGCAATTTTAGGCGTTGTATATCCCTTGGACATCAGCGCCAACACTTCCCGCTCTCTTTGACTAATTGCAGGAACAGGGTCCTTTTTATTTTTCAGGACTAAGTCCATTTCCTTACTCAATACCACTTGATCATCCATCACATCCTTAATTGCATTAATTAACTCCTCTGCGGAGACGTTTTTCAAAAGGTAACCTGATGCTCCAACACTTAGCATGCGCTTGGCTATGCTTTGTTCGTTCAAATTGCTAATGGCAATAACATGGATATTATCATATTTTTTTTTGATAATCTCGGTCGTATCTATTCCATTAATCCCCGGAAGATTAATATCCATTAAAACAATGTCTACGAACTCTGCAGACAGGAAATCTAAAGCATCATGGCTACTAGTGAAAGAACCTCTTAATGTGATCTCTGTTGAATTTGCTAGTATAAATTCAAAACCACTCAACACTAATGGATGATCATCTACGATAATAACTTTGACTACTTTAGTTTTCATGTTTTAGTTGTATATGAAATGAGGCCCCTCTTCCCTCCGCCGCATCGATCTCCAAATGACCATCGAGAAGTTGTATACGATTTTGTATATTGCTAATTCCCATTCCCTTTTGCCTATTGATCTCTTTGTTCGGATCGAATCCCTTACCATTATCTTCTATAGTCAAGTTAAAAACCTCGTCCGCATCAAGACATTGTACCCAAATTTGGTCCGCCCCACTATGTTTCACCGAATTGCTAAGCAATTCTTGAACAATGCGGTAGACCGTAATCAAAAAAGAATGTTCATAATTATTTCGTAGCCCCGTTGCCTGAAAATGAATCTGTAAATCTTGATGCGCCATCATATTACACAAATCCTGTAAAGAAGCTTCAAGGCCCATGTATAATAACGATTCTGGCATCATGTTTCGGGCTACCCGGCGAAGTTCATTGACCGAGTGGTCAAGTTGATGGATGATAGGATCCAAACTCATCGCACGATTTCTATTTTCCGCTGATTCTCCCTTTTTTTTATTTGCCACAGCAGAAAGTTTTAGCTTTACACTTGCCAGCATTCCTCCCAGACCATCGTGTAAATCTCTCGCTATCCTGCTTCTTTCCCTTTCCTCTCCTTGTAACATGGCATTAAAAACACTTAACTTTTCTTGTTGCCTGTTGCTCTTTAACTCTTCGAAAAGTAAGCGTTCTTTTTGCTCTGCCAAATATTTTTTATTCTTCAGTGAATTGTAAATAAAAAGAGTAAGGATCGCAAAGATAATACTTGAGCTGATAACGATTCCAATGATCATTCGTGTGCGGTTAAGCTTTATTTGATTTTGCTGGTTTTCTTCTTTCAATCGTAAGAGCTCATTCTCCTTTTCTGCCGTTTGATATTTCTTTTCCAGTTCCAAGATCCGTTCATCACTTCTATTTGCAAAAATCGTATCAGTGAGCAGCTTATATCTTTCAAACCACTCAATCGCTTGCTTACCCTGGCCTAATTTGGAATAGGTATGAGCCAATTTATAAAAAACAAGTTGCTTATTCCTCAAGGAATGTTTTTGTTCCACATAAGACGCTACTTCCAATAACTTTGATATCGCTAACTCAAATTGGCCACCAGAATAATAGGCTTCATACTGATCAAACAAGATCGTTGCGATCATATCCTCATCGTCCTGCGCTCTGGCGAGTGAAAGAGCAGTCTCAAAATGTTTGTTCGATTTATCATAATTTTTTTGTCTCGCCCAATAATTTCCCTCTAAATTATGGTATGAGGCTTTATAGACCGAATGAGGAATATGCTTTAATGTGTTAAAAGCATGATCTAAAAATAATCTGACATTTAGATCATCTTTGACAAATAAGGCATTTCTGGCCCTGTTAACATATAGGGTAAGCTGTGCCTCCTTTCCTTTTTGTGTTTTGTCCAATATCGATTGCGCAAGAGCGTAATACTGTTCAGCTTTTTCATGCTCCTGCAAATTCATCAAAGTCATGGCGACATTTTGATAATTATTCCCCAGCAAGACCGAGTCCTGAATTTCTTTAGCCAAAGGAAGAACTTTGTTGAGCAAAATATCTGCATATTCATGCATTTGACCATCGCGCTGTAAGAGAGCTCCATAGCTTCCCCACCCTCTTGCGCGATACCTTATAGCCTCAACTTTTCGGTTGTCATTGACCTCTTTTAAATAATGTTCGGCCTCTAGATACTGCCGCTTGGATTCAGTAGGATTGATTTCAAAATTTATTGCCGCCCTATAAAAGCTTAGAATTCCTTTATAAAACGTTGTATTTCTTGTTTTTCCCAATATTTTTTCAGCCTCTTGTAGATACATTAATGCCTCAACCGGATTATAATCGGACCAGAAAAAACTCAATTCTAACAATTCCTGAATCTGTAGCTGAGGATTGTCGAGTTGTTTAATTTGATGATATAGACTATCTCGATGTCGCACGATATCATCCGCCGGTTGAGCCTGAAGCTGACCAAATATCAGAATTAACGAAAAACATAACAGAACCAGTCTATCAAGCATATGGGTAAAAATCGGATACTTTTGAATTTACATATTAATCGTTGTATTAGCAATCAGGGACCATGCCCATCGTTACTCCATTGGAACTCCATATCGGCACCAAGCGCATCTGACATCCCTGCTCTTTGTTACCGTCCTGCAAATCTCTTTTGGTGTTAAAATGTAGTTCTAACCGGGTCCCCTTGGGAAATGTTTCATGCTCTTCAATAAAATCTACTTTCACGGTCATCTGTGCTTGTTCCCGCTGTAAAACACCATCAAAATTCATTTCTTGACCACTGGAGATAAAGTTTCCTGATATTTTCTCATCAATAATCCGAAAGAACGAGGTTGACTCATTTCTTTCAAATCGATAAGAAGTCTTGTCAAATTTTCCCCTAATCTTGAAGTTAATCTCTCCGTCCTCTCCAAAATCTGACATAAAAACCATCGATAAAGAATCTTCTTTCACTTCTATCAAAGCAATATGAGCATCTCCAGTCAAAGTTGTTCCCGGAAAACCATTCCTTGATAATACTGCTTTGGCAGTTCCTACAAATTGCTTTCCTCCATAAGTGCTGTTAAAATCCTGGTCCGAAAGCGCTGCCTTGTCTTTTGAACAACTGATCAGTAACAGGAAAAAAACGACTATCGCAGTAATATATTTCTTTCTTTTATACATAACACATGTATATTAAGTTAACAAATCTTGTTTTTTAGGCTGACTTTCATGTAATCAAGCTAACATCAAGTCTTTCTCGAAACTCTTAACGCCATAACATCTGTCCGCCAGCAGCTTCGATTTTATCCCCACCTTTTAAGATCACAGGAACAACTCCGGCTGTATTTGTTTCTATAGGATCAACATGATATTGTTTCCCATCATTTGGAATGATCTTCATATACCACATCCAACCGAAAGGTCCTGTTTGTTTATATTCTGTCCCTACCAATAGATGTTTTCCATCGGGAGAAAATTCCGGAACGGATTCATTGAAATTGCTAGTAGTGACCTGTCTTAAATTATTTCCTTCCATATCCATAGTATAGATATGATTAGCGATCTGCATAGCCATTTGAGAACCCTGATGATTAACCGTTAGTTCACCCCAATTTTCATGTTCCATTTCTTTGATCAATTTTCCCGAGGTGTAAGGAGGGTTTAGTTTAATAATGTAATTCCCATGTGTAAGTAGAAGTGCGTTACCAGGGAGCCAAAGTCGCGCCGCATTAAAGCGATCGACAGGTTCTCCATTAATATCCATAAGCCTAGTCACAAATTCTCCATTTCGTTTTAAAATCGTGACACCGTCCTCTAGATCGTTAGAAAGTACCAAAATATGACTCTGATCATGAGAAAGGAATCCTGTACAATACGCATTCCTCCCAGGGCTTCTATACACAAATTCTTCAACGATCTTCCCCTCAGCAATGTCACTAATGGTAAAACGGATGTCATACTGCCCCAATGTTTGCTCATCGATGACTGTTAATTTATATTTTCCGTCTCGCGATATATCAAAATTATTCAACTTTCTATTGTCTGGGATAAATGAAGATCCTACACCCTCGGGTAGGCTCACCTTTAAGATCCCCTCTGTGGCCCAATCGTAATATATGTTCCCTTTCATGGTGGAGGGGTAAGAGATCCCCTCTGGAGAAAATGACTCAGATTCACCTTTTTTTGAACACGAAGAAAAAAATAAAACAACCATAGCGAGCTCCACTATCAAACTTTTCATATAGCAAATGTTTTGTTTAAACAAAGCTAGTTTCAATAATATAAATGGACAATCCACGAAAACTAGGTTTTTTTGAGACCTCGCAATGCAGTAGTGATAGCGGAAAATGCATCCCAGAGAAATAAATATAATTTGCAAACTACGATAAGGATGAGCAATCAAAGATTTTCTTTCGGGTAAATTTGCTATATTATCCTTTATAATCTACTAATAGCCGACCTTAGCTCCTTGCAATCGCGCAAAGATCTTTCAAAGGCTACAATTACTTAAACCAGAATCCTGTTTATAATTAATACAATAAATTAGGCAGGCAAATAAAGCTAACAACTATGAAAATCGGCAAGCTAGGGATCTTATCCTTTATTTTTATTTCCTTATTTCTTTCCTGTAAGACGGATAAAACAGTTCAAGAAAAGGAATCTCCCAGGATCATCAATATCGTAAACTTCATTCGCCAGACTGATTATCGCGTTGAAAATGCGGACAGTCTTCTTTTTCATGCCGTAGAGAAACAGATAGAATTATCAAATAACTACAATTTTCCAACAACTTTTTTATTTCAGTACGATGCGCTGATAAACCCCAAGTATCAAGAGCTAATGAAGACTAAGCTAAATCAAGAATCAGAATTAGGAGCTTGGTGGGAAATCACCCAACCACATGTCGAGGCGGCGGGCATCCCGTGGAGAGGAGAACATTCATGGGTATCAACCGCTAATATTGCTTTTACTCCTGGTTATACCCAAGCTGAACGAGAAAAATTAGTTGATGTATACATGCAAAAATTTAAAAATATCTATGGAAAATATCCAAAATCAGTGGGATCATGGTTTATTGACTCCCATACCCTACAATATATGTATGATCATTATGGTATCGTCGCTTCAAGTAACTGCAAAGACCAAGTAGGTACTGATGGTTACACCTTGTGGGGTGGTTATTGGAATCAAGGGTACTATCCAAGTAAAAATAATGCTTATATGCCTGCACAAACTGAAAACAATCAGATTCCGGTACCGATCTTTCGAATGTTAGGAAGCGATCCTATGTACCAATATGATGCTGGTGTGGGAACAAAATATCAAGGAGTTATATCCTTGGAACCTGTATATCCCGAGTCCGGCAAGAATAAAGCATGGGTAGAATATTTCCTTGAGTCAATTGTTAATCAGCCTTCCTTAGCGTTTAATTATGCGCAGGCAGGTCAGGAGAATTCTTTCACTTGGGCAGAAATGGTCGAGGGTCTCGAAATGCAGTTCCCTATCCTTGATTCCTTGCGTGAAGCTGGTAAAATACGAATCGAGACAATGGAAAGCACCGGAAAATGGTTCAAAGAAAACTTTTCACTCACACCCGCTACTGCAATTACGACCTTAGGGGATATTCGGGGTCTGGGAAATCAATCTGTTTGGTATAACAGTCGCTATTACCGGGCCAACTTATTTTGGGAAAAAGATGGGTTTTGCTTTAGAGATATTCATCTGTTCGATGAGGACTTAAAATCCACTTATTTGGAAGTTCCAGGTCAGGGCAATCAGTTTTTCTACTATACATTACCTGTAATTGACCGGTTTCATTGGAGTACGACCGAAGATAAAATCGGACTCAGACTTGTCCAATTAAAACAGCAAGGAAAAAGTTCAGAGATCATTCTAAGTCAGCCATCGGTTACAGAACCATCCAAGAGTACCTTGAAAATAGAAAACACCAGTACGACAAGTGGAGATTTTGTGATTGAATTACAGGAAGATCAAATTATGGTAACCAGCCAAAACTCCATTAGTGGATGGGCCCTTGAACTAAGAGTTCCAAAAGATCGTCTAAACAGCTTACCTTTTAAAATATATTCAGAATCTGAAATTCAGGCAGAATTTGCCGAACACCGCTACAGGATTATCTGTAAGGAGGGGAAAGTTGAACAAGCAAACAACGATGGCTATGTTTTCCGATTAATTCCATCTTCAAAGGGAAAGGTAATCATCGATTGCGCAAAAAGATAGTTGAGAATTAAAAAAGACGAGCTTCAAAAAAGCTCGTCTATCAATATTTATAGATCTTTTCTACAGTGCGAGGATTAAATCCGGATACACCCCAAGAATAATTGTCAATATAGCAGCAATGACAAACACCACCTGGAAATTCCCGGAGATCTGAATACTTTGCTCCTCCTTAGAATTCATAAAGTACATGTGGACAACCACTCTCAGGTAATAATAAACCCCTACTGCGGCATTTATAGCTGCCAATACCAGCA
>JBEBTR010000101.1:0-11924 GCA_040393725.1 Sphingobacterium endophyticum
GGACCCACAGATTAAGAGTCTGTTGCTCTACCAACTGAGCTACGAAGTCTTTTGTTGAGTCAAAGGTACAAGACATCACAAAAAAATCAAATAATTAATTTGATTATTTCATTTACCTGATAATTCGAAAAAAATCTACAATAATTAAAATCGCTTAATTATTCATTCATTAAGCCTAATAATTAATATACATTTATAACACATACTATTAATATCCATACCCCACAATTATTAACATGAACATTTTTCACAAAATATTGAATAAAATAGACTGGAAAATCAATGTTTCAAGATCCCAAAAGGAGCTCAAAAACAACAAACTCCTTGTCCTAAACTATAAGGATAGCCTAGATTATTTAATAGATTCAAAATGTTCACTATCAAGATTTGGGGATGGAGAGTTTACACTAATGTTGAACGGAGAATTCCTTTCTCCAAGGAACAACTCACTAAAATTCCAGCAAGCAGATCCGCATTTAAAAAATAGATTAAAAAACATACTAAAGGATAGATCTGTCGATCAGTATAATTTAAAAATTGCTATTCCAAGAACCTTAGTTGAAATTGACCGTAATAATCTTGTAGATACTTCAATTGGATTTTGGCAGAACTATTTACATGAATTATTCTATAAGGTTAATAACCTTTTGAGAAAGGACTACAGCTATCTAAATTCCCAAATTAGCAGATTTTATTTAGATGACAGAAATAAAAATCAGGATGTTATCGAGAACAACGTAAAAAAGTGGAAAGAGCTTTGGAAGAACCGAGACCTACTTATTATCGAAGGTAGAGGCAGCGATTTAGGAAAGGACAGCGGACTTTATGAACATGCCTCGAGCATTCAAAGAATTGAATGTCCAAATTACAATACCTTCCAATATTATAATGAGATTCTTGATGCAGCAAGAAAATTCGGTAAAGATAAACTTATCCTCATTTCATTGGGTCCTACCGCAGCTGTATTGGCCTATGATTTAGCAAAGGATGATTTCCGAGCAATTGACACTGGATACTTAGAACTGGAATATCATTTCTTCCTAACAAAAGCTACAGCTGAAACAACAATCAATGGTATAAAAATCGGTCAGGTAGAAACGATCCAAAACGACCCTTTTCCAAGATCGGAAAATCATAAAGAGAATAAGGAAGTAATCTTTAGGATATTAGAAAAATAGAAGTAGGCCAACTAAAATTTCGACCTATTCTCATAAGCCCATTTTACCTCCTCCTCCGGGGTAATATCCGTAATCTTTTTCAACCTACTATACGTAGCCCCTGGAAAATCATAAGGTTTGCTATAATCGTAATATGGCCCAACTACTCCTATCATCCAACCTTTTTCAGAGGCCCAATGAGGTGAATCTGTCCTGAATTTAAAAACCTCGTAATAGACAAAATTTTGCTTCCCATCACTATCAAAAGATACTTGTTTCACGTGTTCGATTTCATCAGGAATTGCATCTAACTCAGAAGGAAATCTTAACCACCAGCATAAGTTCGCTTCAGCAGCTTTCTGAAAACTTAGATATTCAGATGGGAAAAGTTCCAAAATCCCATATTTAGCCAAAAGTCTGTAAGCGTTTACTCTTGTCCACTTATCTTCTACAAACGGATAGATTTCTTCTCTGCTGATATTTTGGCCATTTTCTAGTTTATTATAAAGGTCCCTCGTCTCATAAAATTGTGCTCTATCCATCATCTTTTTTCTCCTTTTAACAACACTAATGTGGTATAAACTTGAAATAAAAATCAAAATGGAAACAGAACCTAGGATAATTAATATGGCTTTCCTCATATAATGATTAATTGGTTGAACTCGTTTGGCTAAAATTAAAAATTTTATCGAACTATTCAGACAAAAGAATAATCGGGCACTGAGCCGGTACCCTTGATCCACGCCCTGATCTTGTCAATGGGTTGCAAAAGGCCTTTATCCTAACATCGCCCTTCGAGGAGCTCAGGGACCGATGTGAGGATATGGCCCTCAACTTTAAAACTATTTACTTTCTACTTATTCAATATCAAAGGTATTTACTAAATAATAGGCACCTTGACGTGTCATTTCACTCTCATCATAATGGTTTCCCAAAGGCACCATACAGGGAATCTTTCGAGATATCACCACTTCAAGCACTTCATCCACACCTTGCTTACTTGGCGCTTCCACAACAAGATCTGGCCTTTCCGCATCTAACGTCGACTGCATGGCCGGCAATAGACTTCTTTGAAACCTCAGCATTCGACACAAGGTGGATATCCGAAAACTGAACAACCTTAAACTTTCCCAATTTAATGGAAAGGCGCTATGCTTTCAAACCTATAGTTCCCGCAATGAATGTTATATAAGAAGGAATAAATTTCAAATTGGCAACTTCATGATTTTTGATTCTTTATTGAACAACTTCGATCTCCTTCTGTGCGGCATGATTTCGGCCAAACATATCCACTGCTTCAACCTCAACAATGTGTTTGCCTGGCTTCAATTTAGGTAATTTCAACTTCCAAAGATGGGCCGATTTTACAGGATCGCTCGGCTTTCTTCCAGCAACCAAAGTAGTTGCACCCTCATATGCCAATAATCCCTTCATATATTCAGGATCCTCACCCTCAACTTTTTCCATCATTGTCCAATCCGCTTGTCCAATCCTATATCGTACCTGATCGTTTGCAGAACCTAGGAAAAAGTTTGCATATAGATTATACCGTCCCGTGTATTTCTCTTTAACCACTGAAGGGCCAAACAAATTAATCGTATAATTTTCATCCTTACCGACAACTTTATAATCAAACTTATACTGATTTCCGTCGATCATAAGCGTTGCATATCCTTTGGGTGTACCATCTCGCATCGTTGAGGTCGGAATACCTTTCTCATTCGGCAATCCTGAATACCAGTCTCCCGATGTGGTTCCTACATTGTATTCATGAAAAGGTTTGGCTCCATTCCATCCATGTTCAGGTCCATAAATATTTTGTTGCTGATAATGCGTGTGTGCCGAAAGCCCCAGTAAATTTGGATACTCGCCAAGGATATCAAACAATTGCTGACGATCATCGTTCCGGAATGATTTGCTATTTTCTGGATTTAATGGAATGTGAAAAGCCAATACAATCAGTTTTTCCTTAGGAACAAACTTTAAATCATTCGCTACAAACTCAACCTGATCCTTTCTGAATCCGCCTTGGTATCCCTTGCCTGTTTCAGGATGCGGATAGATAATGTTATCCAGGATTATAAAATGTGCATCCCCCACATTGAAAGAGTAATTTGCGGGGCCAAATGTTTTCTCAAACCCTTCATCAGCAAGAGAATCTTGGGTAACATCGTAATTCATGTCATGATTACCCATAACATTATACCATGGCAATCCCATCTGAGCGATCGTTTGTTTATAACTTGGGTGCAAGGATAGATCATCTCCCACCAAATCCCCCAAACTAATTCCAAAGAGAGGCCCAGCTTTGGTTTTTGCCTCTGCTACGACACCATTTTTGAAAAATTCCATCTCCTCTGCCGTGTAGGCCTGAGGATCACCAAATACAAATGCAGAAAAGGATTTAGGCTCTTCCTTAACTTTCAATGCAAAATCAATCTTTTTAGGCAATGGACCTGTCGCTGCCACACCCGGATATTTCAACGCCGGAGCACCATGAGGTTTATGAATATAATAGAATTTTGAATGATTATCAGCGTCCAATACCAACTCATAGCCCGATGGCTTGATTACAAAAATTATATTATCATTTTGAACGGGAAGTTCATACCGACCATTCTTATCGGTTTGGACAACCTGTCTTCCGTTACTAACACTCACTCCAGCAAGACCAATTTCCTTGCTATCCTGTTTGCCGTTTGAATTTGCATCTACGTAAACCGTTCCTTTTGCAAGCTCCTGACCAATGGCAGTTCCTGTAAACAAACAAGCAAGCAAAGACCAATATAATTTTTTCATGTTTATGGGGGTTGTTTGTGCCAAACATAGGTGTTGAGGTTTAATATAGGATTAAGGGAATGTTAAGTTAAGAATTTATGACCTGGAGTTGTAAACATTTAGACTCGCAACCTATATCTCTCATTAATTAACATTTACAACAATTGACATTATTTCGTCCCATTAGTATCTATTGAAATTTTTTACAGCATCGCTTCAATAAAAAAGTAAGGGGGCTATCCTTCATCTTTTGGCATTCTTTGCATTCCATTTGCTCGTACACGATGCTCAGGGGTCTATTGCAGGATAATTTATTTGTTTAAATTTTCTCCTTCAAACCCATTGGTGAGTCAGTCATGTCGATGCCTTTTTTATT
Source organism: Sphingobacterium endophyticum (assembly GCA_040393725.1). Classification (GTDB taxonomy): domain Bacteria; phylum Bacteroidota; class Bacteroidia; order Sphingobacteriales; family Sphingobacteriaceae; genus Sphingobacterium; species Sphingobacterium endophyticum_A. The sequence continues at coordinate 4,312 of JBEBTR010000101.1, forward strand.
TCTCCGAATTACAACCGGGCCAAAATCCTACCCTCTTTCAATAAGTTCTTGTTAATACATTCCTAAATAACCGTACGAAGATCTATTGAACACCACCATTTTATCTACATAACAGCGTATTGGCCATTATTTTTCCATCTTTCATGTTTACTGGAGTGCTGTTCTGGATGCATCCACATCTTGTTATCACCCTATCCTCTGCTCGTAAGAAAAAGGGACGGCTAGGGCACAAAGAAATCTAGATCGAACCTAAAGAAGGTGACCGTACGGTCACCTTCTCCCTAAATAACAAAAAACCTAAAACTTATTGAATGGCACCTTGATCTGCGACCAAAGGCCAGCCTGGGTTCTGATATAATGATGAATTCTGTGCTGTTCCATCAGGTGAGGTAATCGAGAAATGATTGAAGGCAATTGGACTTAAGTAATGTGCTTCGGTCCATCTGTATCCATTCAACACCAAATTATTACCGCTTAGGTTGATGCGGTAAGGTCTCAAATATGGACTCTCCGATTTTGCGGAGACATTCGCTGTTGCTCCAGAAGTATTGGGTTGGATCAATAGGGTCTTGCCCTCACGAACAAACCATTTTTCCATAGGTCCCCACACTTTAATCCCTTCAAGGATTAAAGGATTCGCTTTTAACTGATCTAAAGATCTCCAACGCTTCAAGTCGGCATAGCGGAAACCCTCAGCCATAAATTCAAGTCTTCTTTCTCTACGGATGTTGTAAAGGATTTTATCTGTGAGTACTTCACCGGCACTATATGCCCCCAAGTCTCGTTTGGCTTCTTCGGACATGTTGGTGGCGTTGATGGTAATGTTGAAGTCTGGATTGACACCAGCGCGCGTACGAATCATTCTCCAATAATCAGCGGCTTTGCTGTTGATGGATTTGTTCTTCAGGTAGCTGGCCTCGATATAGTTAAGGTAAGCCTCTGTCGCTCTGAAAATAATGGAACCCGTCGTTCCTGCTGAACCTTCAGACTGTGCCGCTAGATAGCTCATTCCCTTTTTCAACGCGTATCCTGTAACATAACGAGTTTCAGCAAGTCCCGTGATATCAGGATATCCCTCGAGCATTGGTCTTCCGTTCGTATTATTACGATCTGTAAACCTAAGCTCTCCCGGGTTTTTCATGAATAATTGCAAGCGATTGTCACGGCCAGCTTTTACCATTGAAACGGAGTCATCACCCTTATAACCCGAACCTGGGGCATAGATAGGCAAACCATTTGCCATAGGGAAGGTTTCCACCAAGCCACGTGAATAGCCCGAGTTACCCCCACCTCCATTCATATAGTTGCTCACGTTATGGTTTACACTTAATGATGCGTTATAGCTTCTCCAAAGTAACACTTCACTGTATTTGTTCAAATCAAGATCTGCGAACATGGCAAAGTATGGATTTGCGGAAGAGTTATAGCCATTATCCATCCTGTTTTCAACAAGAGGAACGACATCGGCGACCTGTTCTGCAGCAGACATTGCCTGAGTTAGGAAGAAGTCGATTTCGCTGTCGATCTGCAAGGTAAATGAAGGGTGAGATTTCTTTCCAGGCCAATTGGAAGTTCCCGGAACCAAAGCCGTGCTCTTATGGTAAGTCAGCCAGGTTGCTTCATGTAAAGCTACACGCGACTTAAACAATAAAGCCACATTTTTAGAAATCCGGTTCTGTTGATTTGGTGACGGAGTTTTCAACAGCATGATTGCTGAGTCAAGGTCTGAAAGGATGAATCTCGCCACTTGATTTCTAGGTTGTCTGACCGAGGCTTCAACTAATTGGCCTAATTCATCTTTTAAGGTTGTTTTCACAATCGGAAAATCCCCTAGCGTCTGAACTTTATTAAAATATTCATAGGCGCGGAGGAAATAGGCTTCTCCGATGTAATGTTCAATATTATTAGTTGCCCCTGAGATCTTATTGTCCTTCCATTTTGGAAGAACCTGCTCAAAGAAGTAATTCAACTCACGGATTGCTGAAAAAGAATATTCGCCACCAGAAGTAGGCACTTTCCATTCACCAGGGACCCATCGGGTTGCATAAGAACTTGTCAACTGATTGTCGGTGTGGTTATCATTTGCAAAGGTTCCTAATCCCCATCCCCCATGAGATGGAAAGGCGTATCGAGAAAGTGTATAAGTTGCTAAATCAGGTTCTGTGTTTAGATAATCACCTGGAGTAACATTGGATAAAGGCGCACGGTCCAAATATTTGTTACAGCTGCTGCTCAGCAAACTGCCAACTGCCAGGCCCATGAATAATATATGTTTGAATGTTGTTTTCATAAAGCAATTGGATTAAAAATTAATGTTTAGACCGAACGAATAAACAGTAGAGAATGGGTAGGTTTTACCATCATTCCAGCCCCCAAGGCCTACTGTTTCAGGATCGAATACCTTTGCCATTTTAGTAAAGGTCAATAAGTTCTCACCCGAAACGTATAGTCGAATCTTCGAAACCCCGATATTGCTCAATCGAGCTGAATTGAAGGTATAACCAATCTGCGCATTCTTTAATCTTAAATAAGCCGCGTTCTGTAAATATCTAGTTTGGGTATTCTGGTTCTTGCCGGTATTGAAGTAAGGTCGTGGCAGATATGAATCTAAGTTGACACCCAGCACTCCATTCTGAACCATAACTGAATTTTCATCACGGAAGAAATCAAGGTTTTCCTCAAATCCAGCGGATTGCCACATCCCTCCATTTGCTCCCCAGAAATAAGGTCCATTTGGCATATGGTCACGTTTTCCAACACCCTGGAAGAACATACGGAAATCAAATCCTTTGTAAGATCCGCTTAAATCCAAGCTGTAGCGGTATCTAGGCATTCTGTTTCCGATAATGCTCAAGTCACCATGTTCCGTGATTGTATTGGAGCCTGCCGAAACCATTCCGTCACCATTCAAATCCTGATACATGATATCTCCAGCCAGCCATTGACTTGCAAAGTTTTGCTTGGTATGTGCTAAGTGCGCATCCATTTCTTCCTGCGTTTTAGCAAGGCCAACTGTTGTATATCCCCAAATTTCGCCCACTCGTTGACCGTTGTACCAAGTATCAAGGGTACCTGTAAGATTAGGGTACTGGGTTACAGTTTGTCTATCATCTGAGAATACACCTCTTACTGCATAGTTGAAATTTCCGATATTATCTTTCCAGTTCACCTCCAACTCCACTCCTTTAGAATTCATCTCAGCATTGTTGAGGCGAGGAACAGCAGTTCCCAAGATTACAGGCAGTTCCGGAGCAGGGCCGATCATGTTATAGGTATTTCTTTGATAAAGTTCAAATCCTATTCCCAGTCTATTGTTCAATGCCTGTAGGTCAAACCCTACGTTCCAGCTCGATACTCTCTCCCAAGTCAAAGTTGAAGCGATCAATCCTGGCGCACCAGCAAGGTTCTGTTTTTGTCCGTTCAACAACCAAGTATTACCATTTACGGTAAAAGGTAATGTTGGATAGAATGGGTACCAGTTATCGGTATATTGGTTCCCCAATTCACCGTAGGATCCTCTTAGTTTGAAAACAGAGATTGCCTCCTCCCATGTCCAGAAGTCTTCATTTGCGACGTTCCATCCTGCGGAGAATGAAGGGAAAAGGTTCCATCTCAAATCTTTAGGGAAACGGGATGAACCATCATATCGACCATTCGCTTCAAACAGGTACTTCTCTTTGTAGTTATAGTTGATACGACCGAAGAAACCTGCTGTTGCCCAATGTTGATATTGACCGGAAGTCAATGGGTTTAGCGTTGCTGTGTTTAAGGTAGGAACATTGTCAGAAATCAGATCACTCATACTTCCATTCAAGGTGCTGTATTTGTTAAGCTCCGAGTTGAATCCAAGTAGGAATTTAAAGTTATGGTCATCGGCAACATTCAATGTATAGTCCGTAAATAAGTTTGTGCTGAAGTATTCATCCTTCCGGTTGCTTTCGGAAACACTTGTATATCCAGCGGAATTCCAACCTACTGCCACTGGATAAGGATTATTGTCCTTGTCATAGGCAAAGGCTTTTAATACTTCATTGTGGCCATTATGGTTGATCGTTCTATAATTGACATTACCAGTGATGTTCCAATTTTGCGTAGGTTTTACCTGTAGCTGAACTTGTTGATATAGGTAGTCTTTTACCAATTTGGATCGTCCACCTTCAGTCATTTGAGCAAGCTCACTAGGATCCGTAAAATGACCATTATCATCTCTCACAGGAACCGTCGGCCATCGTCTAGCAATATTATGATAATAGAGGTCATTCATGTGACCAGCTTTACCATAATCTTCGCGAACAAACCTAGTATTCGACATGAGGTCAATTTTTTCATGAAGCTTGACATTCACCTTATTTGAGAATGAATATCGTTTGAACTTATCATCTGCATATTTATTCAAACCGCTTTGGTCCATCAGGTTTAAGGAACTATAGAAATTTACCTTATCCGTACCGCCATTAGCGCTTAGTGTATGTTCGTGAGAGGGGGAATAGTCGCGATAAACTTCATCGAACCAGTTTGTATTTCCATTGGAGCCGCCGTAATATTGCCATTTACCATTGGCATCCGGTAGACTTACGGTTGTTATTTCACCCTTTTGATAAGCGATAATTCTTTCCAGAGCCTCCTGAGAGAACACGGCCTGTTCACCGTCATTCGCTTTAATCTCATTAAAGTAATAGGCAAATGTTTTAGAATCCAGCATGGTCGGTAATCCACGAGGTTTGCTAAATCGGAAGTTATTATTATAATTGACCAAGGTTTTACCGGATTTACCAGATTTTGTCGTTACCAAGATCACCCCAAAAGGAGCTCGAGAGCCATAGATGGAGGAAGCAGCAGCATCTTTCAAAACGGTAATGTTTTCGATATCATTAGGATTCAGGGCATTGATATCGCCTTCCATTCCATCAATCAATACCAATACTGCAGAACTAGATCCTACACCGATTGTACCCGCACCACGGATATTGATGTTCATGTTTTGGTTTAGCTCACCACCTAATCCAGCGGTTTGAACATTTAATCCCGGGACCAATCCCTGAAGCGCCTGTGCTGCATTTTGAACAGGGCGTGCTTCCAATTCCTTCGCGCTTACGGTCGAAACAGCCCCTGTTAGGTTGACCTTTTTCTGTTGACCGTAACCAACGACAATAACTTCATCCATTTGGTTTTCCTGTTCCACTAAGGTTATGGTCAAGGCTTGTCCTGTAGCCGCGGCTGTTTGCGGAGAATAACCAATTGAAGTAACTTCCAATACCACATCTGGTTTTGCAACATTTAATGTAAACTCGCCATCTTCATTAGTAGAAGTTCTATTGCTAGTTCCCTTTTCAGTAACAGTTGCCATTGGAATCGGCTGTCCTTCTTTGTTTACTACACGTCCTCTCACAGTAGCTTGCAATGATTCACGACCGGTATTGGTACGAGCTTCGACAACAGCATTTCGAATAGCAGGCTTGATCAGGATAACTTTATCCTTAACTTCAAACGTGACATCTTGATTTGCCAAAATTTTGTTTAGTGCAGCTTGGAGGCTTATTTTGGAATCTACAATGGTTACCTTTGCACTATTTGAAAGTAAGGATTCGTTGTAAACGATTTGGTATCCACTTTTTTTGCGGATTTCTGTCAGCGCTTCTTTTGCTGAAGCATTTTTCAGGTTTAATGAAATGGTTTGGCTAAAGCCCAGTGCAAAACCATTCAGAGCTAAACAGGAAATGATTACAGCTAATTTAGAGGCTTTATTTATCCTAGGAATTGATAAGCTTCCAAACTTTCCATAGCTCTGTAAATGAGTAAAGAATTTTTTATTCATACATATTTAGGTGTTAGGATTATAAAATGGTTCTTTTATGATCTTCTCACCTATATAGAGTATAAAAATGGCGGCTACCCTAAAAAAAATAAAATAAATTTTATTTACTAAAAATCAGGGACTTATTATTGAGTTTCAAGCCTGCTAAACTAGAAGCATCGAGCATGGCAATCAATTCATTGAGGTTATTTTCACGTGCGAGGTAAATGGTGAAATTTTCCTTAGGGACTTGCTTCTTGTCGAAATCAAAGTCATAGTATTTCTGTAAATCAGACAGAATATGCGCAAGACTTCGGTTTTCATAATAAAGAAAGCCTTCTTTCCATGCCAAGAGTTCCTCAATTTCACCATCAGATAATTCCTTTACAACCGATCCGTTGGAACCCACTCGAATGAGATCTCCAGGAGCAAGGAGGTTTTCCTTTCCGGAGTTTACCCCTTTGACACTTAGCTTTCCTTCAAACAGCAGGGTTTCATCAAATTCTCCGGAGGTTTTAACATTAAATTCCGTACCTAAAACTTTAATGGACTGCTGGTTTGTTTTGACTTCAAATGGTACTCTTTTCTTTGCTGCAAGTAATTTTTTAACTTCAAAATAGGCTTCTCCTGAAAGCGTTAGTTTTCTGTCTTTCATGTATGATGCTGTATAATGCAGGTTAGAGTTGGCATTTAGATTTACGATGGATCCGTCGGGTAGTTCCACACGATAGAAACCTCCGATACCGGTTTTAATGTTGAGTACATCGTCATCGGCAAGATCCAATTTGGCGACATTCAGAACCATCTTATTGTCCTTTTCATCTCGATAGATGGCTTGGGTATTATCTTTACCAATCTGAAGGTTTTCTGTAGTGGATTTAGATGCTTCTTTTTCAGTTATGGTGCCTGTTAGGAAATCGGCGGTAATTTCACGGCCATTATTTTTTTGAACAAAGGAAAGAATCTCTTCACGGTAGGAAAAGTAAAAGCTACCGCATAGCAAAATCAGCACTAAGATCGAGAGCATTGAGAAATTCTTTCTATTTCTCTTTCTATTCTCCTTCTTAATGGACTTAATAATTCTGTCGTGGATTTCTAACCCTAAATCTTCTTTGTTCTTTTCATGCATATTCTCCAGTTCTTAGAAGAATAAAATTGAGGTTATCACTAAAATTGACTTTCTCAGCAAAGTTAAGACCTTGGACATATGATATTCAACGGACTTTACACTCAGATTCATTCGGCTGGCAATCTCTTTATAACTGAGGTCTTCGAAACGGTTCAGTTCAAAAATGGTTCTGCTCTTATGATTTATCTTGTTTTTAAGAACGTAATTTAGTTGCTGTTCAATATCCTTGATAGCCAATTGGTCGTATTCCGAAGTCATGATTTCCAAGTTTTCAATGTTAGTCATTTCAACTTTCTTTCTTTCCTTCATGACAAAAATACATTTGTTTTTAATACAAACACTAAGGTATGCTTTAATTGAATAGCGAATAGCTAGTTTATGTCGGATTTTCCAGAAGTCCAAGAATACATCATGCACAACATCCTTGGCGAGGTCATCATCCTTTAAGAAACCTAGGCAAAAATCATAAAATTGCTCCCAATATTTGAAGTAAATCTCTGAAAACGCAGAGTTATCGTTGTTTTTTAGCCTCGAGATGAGGTCAAAATCTTCCCAAGAAAGTTCATAAACTAATGGCAAAGGATTCATCTGGTTAAGTATGATTTAGGTATTATGTATAATTTATTGTAAAAATAGGGGTTAAATTCATTTATGCAACTTTATTATTACTTTTTTAAAAAATAATTGATT
>JBEBTR010000102.1:0-11920 GCA_040393725.1 Sphingobacterium endophyticum
TTGGCTTCTAAGCTGGATGACTACGAGGAAATTGTATTCCTTCATCGCAAAAGAAAACCTTTCCTAATGAAGCTGTACTATCTCAAAAGACAAATCGATCTGATTCGTATCATCCTGACCCTGTACAAGGATATTGTGGATTACTTCCATATGCCAGAGTACCAGAACATCTATACTCAAGATCTTCGGGATATTTACTCAAGAACTAATACGCTGTTTAGGAATATAGGTGAAAACACCGCCCAATTACTTTCTGTATACTTCAATATAGAATCAAATCATACTAATGAAATTATGCGTATTCTGACCATAATTTCAGTGTTCTTTATGCCATTAACCTTTATTGTTGGGGTTTACGGAATGAACTTTAAATATATGCCAGAAATTGAATGGAGAAGTGGATATCCGGCAGTTTGGATTGTGATGATCCTAGTTTCTGTTCTGATCTACATCTGGTTCAAAAGAAAAAGATGGCTATAACAATGGAGATTTTTTAGGAGTGGTCGCTACAAAATCCTTTAAATAGAAGGGCTCAAAGTAAGCAACATCTTCAAATTGCTGTCCTAAAAATTTATCATAGGAGACACGATCTTGATAGGTTGCTATAGAATCAAAAGATGTCACAACCTGAATATTTTTATGATTTTCAAAAGTATCCGTGAACTTATCTGCTCCAGACCCGAAGAGAATAACCTGATGACCTGCATTCAAAAATTCATCAAAACTATTTTCATCAATAATTAATGCCTCAGTTTCTTTCAAAAGCATACCCTTAGAGTCGAAAACCGCTGTATAAACTTCCCTCCTTCTAGCGTCGATCATAGGTACTAAAAGAGAATTGGACTCACTAGCTGGTTTATCTTTCGCCAAATAACCCGCTACAAGAGCCTCTAACGTATTATTTGCAATCAAAGGGATATCCAACCCATAACAAAGTCCTTTTGCTGTAGAAACGCCAATTCGAAGTCCTGTATAAGAGCCTGGGCCCATACTTACTGCTACGGCAGATAACTGATCTAAACTTAAACCAGCTTTTTGCATCAGGTTTTGAATAAACACAGTAAGTTTTGTAGCATGTAGATTTGGCTCTTCACCAACGATAGACAACACATTGTTCCCATTTTTTGCTAGCGATACGGAACAAAGGTTGGTTGCAGTTTCTATCGAAAGGATATATTTATCAGACATAATGATTAAGGTACTGGATCATGACCATGCCCACCCCAAGGGTTGCAGCGGACAATTCGTTTAATTGTTAACCAACCTCCTTTAAAGGGGCCGTATTTAAGAATCGCTTCCTTACCATATTGGGAACAGGTAGGAGAATATCGGCAACTTGCACCTAATAAAGGCGAAATAAAAATTTGATAGAATCGGATAATCACTAAAAAAAGCCACTTCAACGGTAGCTTAATTCCCTTTTCCCAGATCAGACTTAGTAATTTCATTTTCTATTCTTCCTATCAGTTGTTCCATTTTCCCTTTTAGGGTTTCAAATGGCAATTTGTCATTGCTCACATATTGTATGGCCAACAACAAATTTAATGAATGATCCTGTAAAAATGAATAGAGCTTGGCTTTTTCAAGTCTATAGGATTCGCGCATCAATCGCTTCAGGTAATTCCTGTCAACGGCCTTTTTGAAACGTTTTTTAGGAACCGAAGTGATGACTTGTGCTGGAAAGCTTTGTTCGGGATCGGCAGGTTGGCTGAGGAACACTACGCGTAAAGGATATACAACAAAAGAAGAACCATTATGGAAAAGATCGTCAATTGATCTTTTACTACATAATCGTTCTTCTTTTTTAAATGTATATTTTTTCATTGCGATGACCATACAGCCGGCTAAAACAGCGCGGTCCCTATATCACCGGCGAGCGCAAGATTAACCTTTGTGACGGCTTTCGTCAGAAACTGAAAGGCGTTTTCTTCCTTTTGCTCTACGAGAAGCAAGTACTCTTCTACCATTAGCAGAGCTCATACGCTCTCTGAATCCGTGTTTGTTTCTTCTTTTTCTTTGCGAAGGTTGAAATGTTCTCTTCATGACGCTTTATGCTTTTTTAAATACTTTTTATCAAATTATCCCTCAAAAGAGGAATGCAAAAATAAAGTTTATTTCACAATTACGCAACACCCAAAATCTAATAAATAAAAAAAAGCAAATTATTTCGGTTAATATCCTCCATAATTTGCTTTTAACAACGATTCAACGATTATTTATTTTTTAAAATATCGCGAATCTCTGTAAGTAAAGTTTCTTCTTTTGTAGGTGCTGGTGCCGCTTCCGGTTCCTTAGGCTCCTCTCTCTTCAATGAATTAAGCCCTTTTATCACCAAGAAAATACAGAATGCAATAATTAAGAACTGGATCAATACATTAATAAAGTTACCATAGGTTACTGCAACTTCTGCTACTCCAGCAGCCTCATTACCTTCTTTTATCACGTACTTCATATTAGAGAAGTCCACGCCCCCAGTGATAAAACCAATCGGTGGCATAATAATATCGTCAACTAATGATGTGACAATCTTACCAAAGGCGCCACCAATTACCACACCGACTGCTAAGTCAATAACGCTGCCGCGCATGGCGAACTCTTTAAATTCTTTGAAAAATCCCATAAGTTTTAATAGTCTAAAAAGTGAATATAATTTAATTAAATAGTTTTTCTTGAAATTGTCTCGTTAGATGTATATCTCTACAAAAAAAGTAGTTTACTTTCAGAAACTAAAATTAATTTCAAAATAATTGAGTATTTTTAAACTAAATACAACGTAAAAACCGTAAAATAATTTTAAAACTAAATGAATACGTTTAAAATTATTATATTTGAGGAAACAAATTAACTACTAAAAACAATTTTTCAACCTTCAAAACCACCGGTTGAATCATGTAAAATAGGTGAATCTAGCTAATTTGTGTAATAATCTTTATGAAAAAAATACTTATAGCCGACGACCATATCATTGTCCGACTGGGTGTATCAACAGCGATCAAAGAAACTTTGAAAACCGTTGAAATCATTCATGCTCAAACTTATGATGAGGTATTTGCACAGTTAAAAACATCAACTTTCGATTTACTCCTATTGGACATCAATATGCCAGGAGGTAATAACATCAAAGTTATTAAGGAATTGTTGGATATTCAGCCTGATCTTAAAATCCTTGTATTCTCTTCTTATGACGAGACTTTATATGCTTTACGATATATTGAAGCTGGAGCTGCCGGTTATGTCAATAAAACGACCAGCATGACCGAATTCACCAATGCAATCAATAGCATCTTCGATAGAGGACGTTATATGTCGGAAGCTATTAAGGATTTATATGTGCAGAAACTTACAACGAGTAAGTCAAAGGTGGATAGCCTTAATCCATTATATAAACTTTCAAATAGAGAAATGGATGTAGCCAGACACTTGATTGAAGGCTTAGGAATTATTGAGGTCTCTAACAGACTTAATCTAAGCTCTTCTACTGTCAGCACTTATAAAAGTAGAATATTCGAAAAGCTGGGTGTACACAATATCCCAGATTTAATATCCTTGTTCAAAATGAACGCAGATAAGGAATAACCAAGAGGTTATTCCTTATTTTTTTATCTAACCAATTCTAAGATTTGGTTAACTCTTCCATTGTCATCACTGGAATATCTTCCCTTGAGACAATTTTTAAATCTTTCTGTTCAGTATATTGATAGCCTTGGGATCCTAAATTCCACAGTAAGGGTGAAAGGAAATTGATACAAGCTTGGGCTCCTTGATTTATTGCCGCCAATACATGTGTATCCTTTGAGTTTTTAGCCTCATTCTCTATTTCAAATGGTCCCGAAAACCCACGGTCATGAAGCACCTCCACAAAGCTGTTCCAATCCATATCATCTGTACCACCAAAACCTGGTAACATCGCTGTATAATGATGTCTATCCCAATCATTTTGCGGAATGCTTACTCCCGCCCTGGTCGCTAATTGCTCATTGACATGCTGCATAGGATACATCCCTCCCCACTCTACGCGCGCTTTACTACTCAACATTCTCGTTGTCTTTACATGGATACGCTTTAAACGTGAAATATCCATTTCTTCAATAACCTCTACCGGATCTGTATTTTGCCAGATATCATGAGAAGGATCATAGATTTCCCCATGAGCTTTACTAGGTATCATCGCATACATCAACTTCCTTGCAGCTAATACTCCCGGCAAGTTATTGAACGTACTAGTATAACGTGATGAGCGCCAGCCCTCCATAGGACAATTTTCATAAACAATGGTAACACCTAGGCTTTCTGCATAAGCAACAATCGGTTCAAAAACTCTTTTATACTCATCTAAATTTTTCTGAAATCCATCAATTTCATTTCCCAATTCATGGTTATAGCCAACGAAGGTCCCTACTAAAACATTGTTCTCATCCCCACCCATCAAATAAGCAATTCTAATGAGTTTTAAGAGATGATTTTGGTTTTTAATACGTTCATGCTCATCTCCACCGATCATGTTCTCAAAAGCCCCCAATGACAGCCTCAAACCCTTTGCATTAAACGCCTCCAATGTACGCTTGGCATCTTCAGCCGAAAATGACTCATAGTCCAAATGAGTCGCTGTATGGTCTGCTCTTGCACCATCCTTTCGAAATACACATAGGTCGATTCCCTGGGCTCCCAATTTCGCGGCGGTATCCAATAATTCAGACTGATTTAGCTCATTGTATGCTGAACTCATTAACCAAATGGGGTTTTGAAGTTGTTTCATTTATTAATCATTTATTTATTCAAATATAATCATAAAAAAAGCCCATAAATGGGCTTAGATTGCAAGGTGTCCTTCGAAAATTATTTTTGATTCTTAAGACCCTGAATTCCTAGGCGTAAATCTTGCGCTAAAGTTTTAATATCTTGTAGACCTTTTCTTACACGTGTACCTGCTGCACTATTACCTTTTGTGAAAAATTTGTCAGCATCTCCTTCTAATCCGTCAATTAAAGACTTTAACTCTTTGAATTTATCAATACTTGCCATAATTTTTAGATTTATTTATAATTTTTTTAGTAACTCACTTAAAATTAACATCTTTTTTCAAGAATCAAAATCTAAAAAACAATTCTTTCTCCCTTGTTAAGCATTTATACAATCCTTATTTCCACTTACTTATCTTGTAACTCAATAAATAAAAAATAAAAAAGGTGACTTTTTCAAGCCACCCTTAATTTATTAAATAGGATAAGATTAATCTACGTTATCGTGTAGAAATGAATTGTTCGGTCTAATCTCAGTCTCCCCATCATCAAATGACAATGTAAAACGTGAAACCTGAGATTCTGATGAATGAGGAACATCATCTAATGTCTTTTGCTTTCTTTTGTAAGCAGGCTCATTCTCCAATTCTTGAAGGCCATTGGAAGATTTTAACTTCATGCTCAACTCTTTCAAACGAAGGATACGCTCCTTAGTTTTCAATAATTGATCTTCGAAATTAGTTTCTTCTTTTTTAGCTTCTTCTAACTCGATCTCAGCCTTAGGCTGAACTTCATTCACTGGTTCTGGAATTATTTCTTCCTCTTTTTCTTCTGTTGCATTGTAGGCATCAAAAACGGTAGGAAGTTTAAACTCGAACATAGATGCTGAAGTTTTCAACTCAAAACCATGTGGGTTTGGATCTTCCTCAACTTCCTCAACATCAGAATTATCTTCGAACTCTAACGTGTGACGAATCATTTGAGGCTCATTTTGCTCAATTGAATTTGCATTCACTTGCTTTGAAGCTACAGTAGCTTTGCTAGAAAACAAATCCGTTTGAGGAACTTGATTTGTTGGTGTATCCGTTGGAACGCTAGGCTTTACAAAAGAACTAGATTCAACATTTGCACGATCAACAAACTGATTGGTTGCTACTGGTTTTACGAAAGCAGAAGTTGGTACTTCTGGTGTCAAGGGAATAGCGATTTTCTCCATCTCTTTCTCTTTAACACGCTCTTCTGAAGTCTGGAAGCCAGTTGCTATAATAGTTACCGAAAGTTCGTCCTCGAAATTCTCATCGATACAGTTACCCCAAATTAAGTCTGCTGATAGCCCAGCTTTCTCTTGGATATAATCTGTAACGATTGCAACCTCGTCCATTGTTACTTCACGTGTTCCGGAAGTAATGTTTAATAGAATATAACGTGCACCTTCGATTTCATTATCTTTTAATAGTGGAGAAGCCAACGCGCCAGTTACAGCATCTAATGCACGTTGTTCACCTGTTGCCACAGCATTACCCATGATCGCAACACCAGAATCGTTCATTACTGTACGTACATCCTTGAAATCGACGTTCACATATCCAGGGATAGTAATGATCTCCGCAATACCTTTAGCCGCAGTGGTTAAGATATCATCTGCTTTCGCAAATGCTGCCGTCATTGTCAAATTTCCAAAGATCTCACGTAAACGATCATTTGAAATCACTAAATAAGAATCAACATATTTACGCAATTCTGAAAGTCCATCTTCAGCTTGCATACGACGTCTTTTTCCTTCAAATGTAAATGGAGTAGTTACGATCGCTACTGTAAGAATACCTAATTCCTTTGCCGCTTTCGCAAGCACTGGACTAGCTCCGGTACCAGTACCACCACCCATACCTGCAGTAATGAAAAGCATCTTCGTATTGGTACCTAACATACGTTTGATATCCTCAATACTTTCGATAGCTGAATTTTCACCTACATCAGGGTCTGCTCCTGCTCCCATTCCTTCAGTAAGACTCGCTCCTAATTGTACTTTGTTTGGAATCGGACTTAACTCCAACGCTTGCGCATCAGTATTGCAAACGATGAAATCAACACCACTAATTCCTTGCTTGTACATGTGGTTGACCGCGTTGCCGCCGCCTCCACCTACACCAATTACCTTAATAATTGATGAGTTCTCCTTTAACATTTCAAATTGTATCGACATATATTTTATCCTATTTAATTCTTCATCAATCGATTACGCCAACATAACGTAAGTCAACAATTCTAATGTAATATTACCAAAATCTTAACAAGAGTTTTCCACATTTGTTAAATTGTGGAAAAAACATACCGATGTTGATAATTATTTCTTCCCAATGAAAGTATCGTCGTCTATATCCGCCCCATCTTTAATCCAGTCACCTAAAAATCTAGCTAACCAGCCCTCTTTTTTGTGCTGACCATCCGCTATCTCTTTAACGCCTTCTTTCTTGTTTTCTTTTGTTGTTGGAGCAATCTTTTTGATGAATTTCTCTTCGTTTCTCTTTTCCTCTTCCTCGATCGATTGAATTCCTTTAATCAATAAACCAATACCAGTTGCATACAATGGGCTCTTCAACTCATCAAAGGCCTGCTTGTTCAACATATCGGTCTTAGCTAAATATTCATTTGGATATCCAATACGGCAATCGATGCCAGTGATGTATTCAACCAATTGAACTAAATGTTTCAATTGTGCACCACCACCTGTAATTACGATACCTGCGATCAGCTTGTTCTCATATCCTGAAGCCTTGATCTCATAGTAAACATGCTCAATGATTTCTTCCATTCTAGCCTGAATGATATAAGCCAAGTTCTTAACCGAAATTTCTTTCGCCTCTCTGCCCCTGATTCCAGGTACACAGATCACTTCATTCTCTTTATTTTCATCTGCCAATGCAGATCCGTATCTTACTTTTAATTGTTCAGCTTGGTTACGCAATACTGCACATCCTTGACGGATATCTTCTGTCACGATATTTCCTCCCAAAGGAATTACTGCCGTGTGGCGAATAATGCCTTCATGGAAAATTGCAACGTCAGTTGTACCTCCACCGATATCCACTAAAACAACACCTGCAGTCTTCTCCTCTTCATCCAACACAGCCTCGGATGATGCAAGAGGTTCAAGAATCAATTCAGAAACTTCAAGGTCAGAGTTGTCTACACATCTCTTGATGTTTTTAATGTCCGTTACGCGGCCAGAGATTATGTGGAAATTAGCCTCCACCCTTCTACCTGCCATACCAATCGGTTCCTTAATTCCAGGTTCGTTGTCAATCGTAAATTCTTGCGGTAAAACATGAATGATCTCCTCTCCCGGAGGAAGTACTAATTTGTACATGTCAGAAATTAAACGTTCGATGTCCAAACGTCCGATCTCGTCATCGTCATTCTTTGTTAAAATACCACGGTGCTGGATACTCTTGATGTGCTGTCCTGCAATACCCACATTGACAACTTTGATGTCAACATTAGATTGCCCTTCAGCCACAGCAACAGCTTCGCGGATGCTCGTAACCGTTTTCTGGATGTTCGCAACAACCCCACGGTTTACTCCCGCAGATTCCGCTTTCCCTACACCTAATAACTCAACCTTGTTCGAACCACTACGACGACCTACCGTAACGCAGATCTTCGTCGTACCGATGTCCAACCCTACAATGATTGGATTCTCTTTTTCATTTTCTACAATTCTAGGTTTCATATGCTGTGTTTGATGCTGTATGTAATTATTTCTTAAATCTTCTTGTTTATCTTCATTTGCAAGCTGTCAATGAACCAATCGCCCTTGCGCTCGCAAACGATTTGCCCACTATACTTAACATTGACTTTGCTGTAGGCATCCGTCCCTACTTTCGGTAAAATATGTGTATAGAACTTTTTTAATCTGTCCAATTTATAGCTCAATGAATCCGCATTGCCAATAATCAATTGTTGGTTCCCTACTCTTGGAACAATCTCTATATCTTTCTCATCATTGACATATAACTGCACAATCTGGTTGCTCCACAATTCATCGCCCTTAGTTTGTTCTACAATTTTTACTAAATCTTTCACCATTGCACTTTGTACCGGCTCCAATGCTTTTTTATAGCCTTCTCGAATATTGCCATTCGCAACCATCACATGGGGTACATACTTTAAAGTAACCGGTATTTTGCTCCCTTTCGAATCAACATAATACTCTTGACCTACTTGATTGATAATCCTTACAACTACTTCCCGTTGTTGAACTGCAACCTGCATCGTTCCATCCATGTCCATGTGAACATCTGCTGCCGAAACATAAGGTGACTTCATCAATTCTGTTTCGATTTTCTGTAATGGCAACTCATTCAATTGCTTTCCAACAACAATCCCAAACTTCTCTTTGATCATTGAAGAAATATCATTCTGGTCGATAAAGGTCTCTTTTCCTTCCACCATAACCTTCAAAGCTGTACATACCTGAACCTGGTCCTTCTTATTGACCAAACTCATCAACATACCCACCCCGACGATTGCCACTAAGCCTAAGAAAAAATAGCCTACTTGTCGCCATTGTATATTTCTTATTCTATTTAACATGGTTCAATTCTTCTTTTAAAGGTTTTACCAATTTGTCAATATCTCCAGCACCCACCGTCACCAATAACTCCGGCTCTTCGTTCTTCACGATCTCCAAAACTTCTTCAGGACTTACCAGGCGTTTATTCTCCAATTCAATTTTATCCAACAACCATGTAGAATCAACTCCGGGAATTGGCAATTCTCTGGCTGGATAGATTTCCATCAATAATAATTCATCTGCCAAGGCCAATACTTCCGCAAACCCATCTACAAAATCACGTGTTCTACTGAACAGGTGCGGCTGAAAAACAACCGTTAATTTCTTATTCGGGTAAAGTTTTTTCATAGATGTCAAAAATGCTCTCAACTCCTCAGGGTGATGTGCATAATCATCAATGTAAACTTGATTGTCATTCTTTACGATATATTCAAAGCGACGTTTAACTCCGCTGAACGCTGACAAGGCAGCAACAATCTTATCTGCCGATATATCTAATAGTTTAGCTACCGTAATTGCAGCTACTGCATTTTCAACATTATGCAATCCAGGAATTCCTAAATGTATATCCTTAATCGTTAAATCTGCTGAATGGTAGTCAAAATAAAATTCTCCATTCTCTACGCGAACATTTTCCGCATACGCATCACATACTTGCTCTCTTGCGTAACTAATATCCCCAGTAAAGGGAAGGCCTAGCTTTACGATTTTCTTTCCACCATCTACAACTCTATCCAAAAACATCTCAAATGACACGATCAGCTCCTTAGGATCTCCATAGATATCTAGGTGGTCCGCATCTGCCGAAGTGACTATAGCGATGTTTGGATGCAAAGTCAAGAATGAACGGTCATATTCATCAGCTTCCACCACAACAACATCGTTATCACCGAAAAGAACATTGTTCTGGTAATTTGTACTGATACCTCCTAAAAAGGCTGAACAGTCATATCCACTATGTTTAAGAACATGCGCCACCATCGTTGAGGTGGTCGTTTTTCCATGGGTTCCCGCAACAGCAATTGTAAATCTGCTCGCAGAAATAAATCCTAACACTTGTGAACGCTTAAATAATTCATGACCTCGGTCAACAAAAAAAGCCTTCAGCTTTAAGTCCTTTGGAATAGCTGGTGTGAAGATAATAAGCGTCTCCTCGTTAGCATTTTGAAATGCCGCAGGGATAGATTCTACCTCATCCGAATATGTTATCGGCATCCCTTCTTGTTCCAAAGTTCTTGTAAGTTCCGTTGACGTGCGATCATAACCTGCCACCTCACAACCCATGCGACTAAAATAACGAGCCAATCCGCTCATGCCGATTCCTCCGATTCCCAGTAGGTAAACTCTTTTTATTTTGTCGATATTCATATCCTCTATTTCTCTATTAATCTCAATACTTCTTTTGCAATTACTTCATCAGCATCCGCCAATGCAAGCTTATATATGTTTTCACTTAGCTGCTTCTGTTTAGAAACATCTTGAAACAAATTTAAAACGGTTGGCACCAAGCTCTCCCTTGCAACGGAGTCCTTAACCATTAATGCAGCATCCTTTTGAACTAGTGCATCTGCATTCTTCGTTTGATGATCATCAGCCACATTTGGTGATGGAACTAAGACTACAGGCTTTGCGATAATACATAGCTCAGAGATTGTCCCTGCACCTGCTCTCGCCACAATCACATCAGCTGCAGCGTAAGCATAATCCATGCGATCTAAGAACGGCATCAATTTGACTGATTCCGGTAAGCTTTCACCAAGTTCAGCTTGCAATTTCTCGTAGTAATAGCTACCACATTGCCAGATCACCTGAATCCCTGCTTTCACCAATTCTGAAATACCCGATTTAATGCTGTCATTTAAGGTCAATGCTCCTAAACTCCCTCCAGTAACCAGTAGCGTTCTTTTATCATGACCCAATCCAAATGCATGGATCGCTTCCTCACGTTTCCCCTCAATCGCTACCGATGATTTACGGATTGGATTCCCGGTCAATAAAACCCGATCCGATGGAAAGAATTTTTCCATCCCTTCATAGGCAACACAAATCTTCTTAGCCTTAGCTCCCAATTTTTTATTGGTAACTCCAGCATAAGAATTCTGTTCCTGAATCACAGTCGGCAATCCCATCATATTCGCCATCATCAATAATGGACCTGATGCATAACCTCCAACTCCTACAGCAGCCTCAGCTTTAAAATCTTTAAGAACTTTCCTCGCCTTCCATAAGCTTTTAATCATCTTAAATGGAAGACTAATATTTTTTAATGGTGACTGACGGTTTATTCCTGCGATATCCAAACCTACAATCTCATATCCTGCCGCAGGAACCCTGTCCATTTCCATCTTCCCATTGGCTCCAACGAATAAGATTTCAATATCCGGAGATATGTTCTTTAACGCATTAGCAATTGCAATCGCAGGAAAAATATGTCCTCCTGTTCCGCCTCCACTTATAATTACTCGATGCGCCATTCAATCAATTATTAAATTGTACCCACCACGACCTTGCGAGGTGCTTTTACAACTTCTTTTTCTTCTTTAACTTTTAACTCTTCTACATTGCGGCTAACACTTAGGATAATTCCCAATGCCACACTTGTAAATAA
>JBEBTR010000103.1:0-11763 GCA_040393725.1 Sphingobacterium endophyticum
GATGTATTTCGGTTACTGGAAAATTTAAAGATTTCAAAAGCAAATATACTGGGATTTAGCAATGGTGCTACTACGGCATTGCAATTGGCTATTAGGCATCCAGAATGCATTGAGAAGATGATATTGTGCTCTCCATTAGCAAAAAGAAATGGTGTGCCTTCCTGGTTTTGGGGTTTTATGGAGAATGCGAGTTTGGATAATATGCCTCAGCAATTAAAAGACTGTTATTTAAAGCTTGTTAATTCTGAGCAAGGCTTAAAAAATATGCATGACAAAGACGCAGGGCGAATGGTTAATTTTGAGGATATTGATGATGAATTGCTTGAATCGATTGAAATACCGACATTAATAGTAATTGGTGATCAAGATATTATTAAGCCTGAACATGCATTAGAGTTACATAATAAGATAAAGAATTCGAGGGTTGCAATTATACCGGCAACCCATGGAGAATATCTAGGTGAAGTTACAACGATAGGAACTGATTATTCTGATCGTTATCTAATAACAGATATGATAGAGAAATTTTTAAAATATAGTTAGGATCTCAATCAATACAGCAAAAAGATAAATTGCTATTTAACTTTTGCCATCTTAACCCAATCACCAGGTATAATTTCAAATTTTAAGGAGTCCCCATAAACTTCAAAAGGCATCTCTAGTACCCCATCCTCAAGGATAACACCTCTTTTTGTTTCTAAATTGAAATTGTACGTTCCGTTCCAATTATTAGGATCATAAAATCCTTTTAACTTACCGTCTTCAAGAAATTCCAATTTAATTTGTTTTTGATCTGGCGAACCACCTACATGACCCTTGCCCTCCCATTTGGTGTTAATAATTTTAAAATCATCTTCAACATCAAATTCGTCTTTAGCACAGGATGAAAGTGAGAGAGTTAATACAAAAATCGGGAACAAAAGTTTTTTCATGCTATATTTAAATTATAAAATATTATGATTGAATTAAATCAATTTTAATGCCAATAGGGTTATGATAAATATAGATGAACTTTATGTTAATGGTTAATTATCACAATAAGGTTTTCAAAACGAAGAACAATTCTGATAATGGAGAGACTTCCAATGACACATTATTTTATTATAAACAAATTGGAAATATTGTACATGCGGAATATTTTGGAGGAATGATTAAATATGGTCAATTAATAGGAATAGTGAGTGAATATGGTACTATTGAGATGAATTACCAGCACATTAATCAGGACGGAAATATACGGACCGGTATTTGTGAATCAATTCCGGAGATATTAAGTAATGGTAAAATCAGGCTCCATGAAAAATGGCAATGGACAGATGGGGATTTATCAAGTGGTAAATCTATCATTGAGGAGGAATAATTTGCATTTATAAATATGTTGCCCTATTGTATGGATTTTTAAAAGATTTGAATTAATGAATGAAGATATCGAGGCAAAAAAGGATTTGAGAAAATTAATTGAAGCATTCCGCTCAACTGGGGATTTATCGTTATTAGAGCCCTTTAAATTGGATATCAAGCCAACTGAAGATGGGTGGCATTATGATTTGAATGCCTGGCCTAGAACACAGTTAATATTAGAATTATTTGAAAATAGTCAGCCTGTAGATAAGCCTCTTATTAAATGGCTGTTAACAGAAGAAATAAATGGGCAGGAATATGAGTTACAATATTATAGCTTAGATGTTAATGCATATTTACTTTACAAATACATGGAGAATTCTGATGTATATCAACTTTTCGAGTCGAAATTTGCTTATGGGAATGTTTTTCACCTAGATGTGGAATTAATCTTTGGATATGATAAAGAAGAAATGAAGCAATTTCTATCAGATCCAAATCATAAACATGAATTCAATCGTAAAATTTTATCCACTATTCAAGATTACGAAGGAAATCCAGATGCAAAGTTCAAGACGCGTGAAGAGTATATCAATTACTATGAAAACAGGAAAATTGTTCATATAAAAAATGATATTTCAGCCAGTGAGAACAATATGAAGACTGGAAAGTATTAAAAGACAAAGGGCTATTGAAAATTCGCCCTTTGTCTTTTATGTTATCAGTTTAATTCATTTTGAATCTGTTCCAATGATTTTCCTTTTGTTTCGGGCATCCTTAGTACAAAGAAGAAAGAGATAACCACCATTACAGCATAAAACATAAAAATATAAAATCCACCGGACGCTACATTTTCTACGATTATAGGGAAAATCCAAGAGATGATTGCAGCCATTACCCAATGTGTAGTACTTCCTAAAGAGGTTCCTTGAGCACGAACAGGATTTGGGAAAATTTCTGAAATAAAAACCCAAATAACTGCGCCTTGAGAAAGAGCAAATGATGCGATAAAGCCAATGATATAAAATAATAAGAATTGTGAATCACCGGACTTCAGGCCAAAAGCAGCTAGAACCAAAAATATGAACATACCTACTGCTCCACTTAAAAGTAATTTTTTACGACCATATTTATCAATTATGCTCATACCAATCAAAGTAAAAAGTAAGTTAGTACCACCTATAAAGATGGGTTGCAAGAATGCAAGTTCCCTACTAAATCCAGCCATTTCAAATATTCTCGGAGCATAATATAAAATAGCATTGATTCCTGTAAACTGATTAAAGACAGCTAATAGTACGGCATAAATTATTGGCTTTTTATATTTTGATTGAAACAGTGGTTCTTCTTGATTTTTAAATTGCTGATTATCTATGGTTTCTAAATCAGGGATTGGTTGGTCTAAACTCTTAAAAACTTCTTTGGCTTCCTCTTCCCTATTATTTAATAATAACCAGCGAGGTGAATATGGTATGGTATTCAATAATAATAAGAATGCTATGGATGGAATTGCCATAATTCCCAACATGTACCGCCATGCATCATCACCAAAATTAGCAAATAAATAATTTGTTAAAAAGGCAATAAAAATTCCACTTACAATCATTATTTGGAACATTCCGGTCATTCTACCACGTAATTGAGCGGGAGCGATTTCAGAAATATATAGTGGACCCACAACCGAACTAACCCCAACAGAAATCCCCCCTAAGAGTCTAAAAAATAGGAACATATACCAATTAAAAGACAATCCACATCCTATTGCTGATAAAAGATACATCACAGCTACAATTTGAAGGACTCTTTTCCTGCCATATTTTTGAGCAGGTTTGGCTGCGGCAATGGCGCCGAAGATTGTGCCTATTAAAGATATAGAAACTGTAAATCCATGCCAGAAAGAATTTAAATGCCAGAGTTCTTGAATTATTTTTTCCGCACCAGAAATCACAGCGGTTTCAAAACCAAAGAGGAATCCCCCTAAGGAAGCAATAAAGACATATTTCCAAATTTTAGTCATTGTTTAGGTATTTAGGTTTATTATTTTACTTCAGGGAGCGGATCAAAATCTACGAGTTTATTAGGGTCATAGATAGCGACAGCTACTTTAGAATCAGCACATCCGTAATAGAGATACCATTTGTTTTTGTAATAGGTCAAGCCCTGAATAAAAACGGTACCATCTTTATACTGACCAGATTTTTCAAAATCTTCCATTGGTCTTAAAAAAGGAACGTCTAAACGTTGTAAGACTTCGGTTGGATCTGTACTCGAAAAAAGAACCTGGCCTGCGCTATAGGTTCCTAGATTAAATCTAGGATCAGCTAATTCCTTGCTATCATGATTTTTGCCGTTGTATAAAAGTAAAATACCTTTCTCAGTCATAACAGCAGGTGGGCCACATTCAGTCAAAGCTGAATCAAAATATCCTTCACGAGGAGTTATAAATTTAGCTAATTCACCCTCCTCATTCAATACTGGTTCCCAATTGATTAAGTCAGTAGAAGTTGCTCCAGAGACCCCATGTTCTCCCCAATACATGAAATAAGATTGACCAACTTTAGTAATAACTAGTTTATCACCTTTAATTTTAGTAACTATTGAAGCTGATTTATGGCCTTCATTAAATACTTTTTTATATTTAGCGTTTTTAAAAATAGGCCCATGTTTTTCCCAATTAATTAAATCTTTTGAAGTTGCAACCCCTAGCCTAGGTACATCTCTATTCCATTGGGTATAAAATACAACATACGTTCCATCTTCAGTCACCGCGAGTCTAGG
This sequence comes from Sphingobacterium endophyticum, assembly GCA_040393725.1. GTDB lineage: Bacteria > Bacteroidota > Bacteroidia > Sphingobacteriales > Sphingobacteriaceae > Sphingobacterium > Sphingobacterium endophyticum_A. Next base: position 4,120 of record JBEBTR010000103.1, read on the forward strand.
ATCTTCTACTCCACCTGGCCATTCAAATTCTTTTTGATTATCGTCTTCTGGAAATAAGACAGGTTTTTTGTGTCGAGTAAAATGAATTCCATCGTTGCTTTCAGCTAATCCAAGCCTTGAAGTTCTGAATCCAATACCTATCCCAAACTTATCTTCAGCGCGATATAAGATATACACTTTACCGTCTTTTACAACTGCACCAGGGTTAAAAGTGTCATTTTCTTCCCAACGAACAAGAGAATCGCTCATAGGGTCTAGAAAGGTTGTCGTAGAATCAGGCTGAATAATTGGGTTTAAATTTTTCGGTCTTTCAAACCCACCCAATGTCCAGACAATATCTTTAGATCCAGCTACTTCAGTCTTAGTCGAAATACAACCAGTAAGAAGAAATAACAGGGCAATAAAGCAATGATTTAATGACATGTTAGTATTATAATTAGGTTAGTTTATAACAAAATGATAAATCGCTTTAGCAAAATTGTTAATCTAATATAAGACTAATATTTATTAAAATATACAATGAAGTAAAAAAATCAAATTGCTATTACAGAATCATTTACAATGGCGTAGATTGTATTATTTACAGCTTTTTTAACTAAATATAATCCAGTAAATTTTCCAAAAGCAGGCATTGTGAGGACATTATCTTGAAGGAAGAAACAAGGTAATTTAAAGCTTTGTCTTGCTCCCACTTCAATTAAGCATCCTGGGTGAATATGGCCAACAATATTGTACATATATTGCGGAAGGCCAATAATTGGCTCATGAGATAATACTATTCCTTCAGAAAGAACGATCTCCTTAATGACTTGGATTTCCATATTGTAAAAGTGATTGTCAGAAAGGATATCATGATTTCCTTTGGTTAAAGTACACTTGATAGCTTGTTTTGAGATATGATTGATATAAGATTTAAATTTTTCCCAATCTGCATTCCATTTAGAATGGAAAAGATCACCAAGAAAAACAATTTCTTTAATATCCAATTCATTAATGAGCAAGTTTAATCGTTCTAATTCTTCTTCAATAGCTGGAGAAGGGACAAAAATCCCTTCTTTTCTAAAATGGGTCAGTTTTCCAAGATGCCAGTCCGAAATAATTAATTTTTTATATTTAGGGATGTAAATTACTTTTTGCGGTAATAAAAATAATTCTAAACCATTAAGTTCAATTCGCTTAGCCATCTAATAACTGCACCTTTAATTTTTCAAGTCTACTTTGCCAATCTTCGTTGGAATATTTTTCCCTAAAAGATTCAGCAAATATAGGAAATGCGAAAGGAGTTAAATTCTTAGGTTGGGTAAAAATTATTTTATGGTTAGAGATTCGTTCGAATGCTCTTTGCATTCTACCTTCTTCCAGTTGAAAGTCAAAAACTTCATCATAAGCTTCTCGAAGGAGCAAGTTTCCGGGATCATATTCGGAAAATACAGAAAAGAAAAGTCCAGCATTTGCCTGAAGATGTTTGCTTTTCATCTGTTTACCAGGAAATCCTTGAAATATAAGGCCTGCAATTCCCGCAATATCTCTAAATCTTCGTCGGGCCATTTCTTGGACATTGATGCCGGAGTTTATATCGTTGTGTAATTTTTTTGGATTAAACAGTTCTTTTAAAAAATCAGCATGAATGTCAAATTCTGTTTCCGATAACAATTCAATACCATATTCATTCGTTGCAATAGAGAAAGTGGTTGGTTTTATCAAGCTTAACCTATAAGCTATAACCTGAGCCATACCTTCATGCACCAACTTTCCTTCGAAAGGATACAAAAAGAGGTGATATCCATGTTTAGTTTTGATATACTCGATTAATAATTCATCTTCCTTGGGTAGTCCAGACAATTTAGCTTGTTCATGAAAAAGCGGTTGTAGGAATTTTATTTCTTCACTAATATTTTGTTTTTTATGAATGCTTTTAAAACTATGACGGATTGCGAGTCCCAAATCAGGAGAAATAGCAAATCTACCTCCCATCCAAGAAGGAACCACTCCTTTTTTCTTTTCAGAAGCTTTTACTATGGCATCATTAGCAATTATTTTGACAAGTTCTAATTGTCTACCTGAAAACCAGAATACATCCCCAACATTTAATTTACTAATAAAAGATTCTTCGATTGAGCCTAAGTATTTTCCAGATAGGAATTTTACTCTCATCATTAAATCAGAGATGATAGCCCCGATAGAAAGTCTATGTCTCATGGCCAGTTTTCGAGAAGTCACTTTATATTTACCATCAACCAACACTAAACGATGAAAGTCATCATATGCTTGTAGCGTGGATCCTCCATGAATTAATAAGGACATACATTGATCGAATTCTTCTTGGGTAATGGATTCGAAGCAATGGGTTTGAGCGACTTCTTGAAGGATTTCATCTGCATAAAATCCGTCACCTACCGCTAAAGTCATTAGATATTGGATTAGTACATCAAATGATCTGACAAAAGGTATTCTGCTTTCTACAATTTTTTCTTTGACGGCATATTTGAGTGAATCACCTTCAATGATTTCCAAAGAATTAGTAGGCACATAATAGATGATAGAAGTTGCATCAGGTCGGTGACCGGATCTACCTGCTCGTTGCAGGAACCTGGCAATACCTTTAGGGGAACCAATCTGAATAACACAATCCACAGGTCTAAAATCAACTCCTAAATCCAAACTACTGGTGCAGACCACTGCTTTTAATTTACCTTCGTGCAAAGCTTCTTCAACCCAATTTCTAACTTCATCACTTAACGAGCCATGATGTATAGCTAGTAATCCGGCAAATTCAGGATAATAGGTAATAATTTGTTGATACCAAATTTCGGCTTGAGATCTTGTGTTGGTAAAAATTAAGGTAGTTTTATATTGATTTATAACATCGATAACTTTATCTAACAATCGAATTCCTAAATGTCCAGCCCATGGAAACTTTTCTAGGCTATCTGGAAAAATTGTTTGAATTTCAATTTTCTTACGAATATCAGCTTTAATAAGGATTCCATTATTATCTTGACCTAATAGAATATCTTTTGCTTCGTCAAGATTGCCAATAGTTGCTGATATTCCCCAAATTTTAAGATTAGGATTTATTGCTTTCAATCTACTGATAGCCAGTTCAATTAAAACACCTCTTTTGGAGCCTAAAAGCTCATGCCATTCATCTACAATTATAAATTCTAGGTTCTTGAAATAGTCTTGACCCTCTTTGGTTGCTAATATGAGATGTACACTTTCTGGTGTAGTGATTAATGCTTGGGGAGGATTTTTTCTTTGTCTTTGGCGATTAGCAGTACTGGTATCGCCAGTTCTAAGTTCAATTTCATAATCAAGATTAAGGTCCATGGAAACCTGGGAAGTAGCTTTATGAATTTCTTTAGACAATGCCCTTAATGGTGTAATCCACAGTGCATGTAAATGTTTCTTTTTATTTTTTTTGGGGCTCTCCAGTTTATTGGACGCATAGTAATGAGCAATTACACCGAACCATATTGCGAAGGTTTTTCCGTAACCAGTAGGTGCATTCAGAATACCTGATTCACCTTTTGCAAGTGCTTTCCAACATTTTAATTGAAAGTCATGAGCCTGCCAGCCTTGATTAAAGAACCATACTTCAGCAAATTCGTTTTTCATAGATTTTAAGCAAAATTGAAATTAAACAATTATCAATATCTAAATAACTTTTTGTAAAGTATTTTGTTATAAAATATAACTAAGAAAATTTAGAATTATGGCAAATAAACAAGTAGGAATTTTTGTAGGGAGTTTAAGAAAAGAATCGTTTAACAGGAAAATAGCAAATCATTTAGTTTCTTCATCTCCGGAAGGATTAGAATTGAAGATTTTAGAAATTGGGCAACTACCATTTTATAATGAAGATTTAGATAATGGCAATCCACCAAAGGAATTTGTTGATTTTAGGAATGCTGTAAAGGAATTAGATGCCGTATTATTTATTACTCCGGAATATAACCGATCAATTCCAGCAGTTTTAAAAAATGCAATTGATGTAGCATCACGGCCATATGGCAAAAATGTATGGGATGGTAAACCGGGTGCTGTGATAAGTTCCTCCATTGGAGCAATTGGAGGCTTTGGAGCAAATCATATCTTAAGGCAATCGTTAGTTTTTATTAATGTTTTAGCAATGGCTCAACCAGAAGCTTACATAGGAAACGTAGCGAAGATTTTTGATGATTCTGGCAAATTGACGAATACAGACAGTCAAAAATTTTTAGATACTTTTATGAAAGCTTTTCATAACTGGATCGAGAAAATTTAAAGTAGTCCCTTATAGTAATGGGTAAATGTATGTATTTCGGCAGATTGATCCTCAAATCAATCTGCCGATAATTTTATTGGAATTTGATTTCTCCAAAGAATTCAGGGAGATGAAAATTTGGGGTTTCATTTTTGATATCATTCCATGAAATGAAGTGGGGATTAGGTAATCCGTCTCCGCATTTATAGAAATTAGCATCAAATGTTTCTCCCTGTACGTCCATAAATGATTTTCCAAAGATTGAAAATGGAATCATTAAAATTATTTTCCAGTTTTTTTTACCGTTTAATGTTTTTACAGACGAAAACGTATTGACCGTTAATATTTCCTCTGCAGACAATCGGTTTCTTGATGATTTATCTGAAGTTCCATAACCAATGAGTCCTGTTCCTAAAACATTAAATTCTGCATTATAATAATGTTTCTTTTGATCAAAGGAAATAAAAAATTCAACACAGCTATCTTCCCAAATATTTTCATTCGGCCTGATAAATTCAGCTTTTACAAACTCTTCATGAACATCATAATGAATAAAGATAGCGTCTTCATCGTAAGCAATTTGAAACTTTGCTTCTGGGATATAGGGATATTCATTTTGCCAAGGTGATTTATCAATTTGATTCCAAGGCAAGTGTTTCAATCCATTGGATAAACCTGAGTAATCAAGCTCAATATTTGATAAATTTATTTTACTGACTAGAAGAGCTTTCATACTAATTTGACATTAAATTTTCAGATAAGATTTCTGTTAATTTATCATTGTTAATTTCCAATTCATGCACCAATTTCAACTGAGCTTTGGTTCTTACCAAATTATGTTCGGGATAAGCTATTTTATAGTAGGTATCCCCATTAATATAATCTGTCAAGAATCTAACGGCCTGCATGTAGGGTAATAAATGAACTGCAGGAATCAGCGAATCTATTTCAGATTCGGTCAAGAATTCCTTTGCTTCAGAGAGATATCCAGCAGCGAAGGACTGAAATAATGGAATGTTCAATATGATTTTTGAAAGATCCTTTTCATCTTCTGCCGCGGAATTAATAATTGTACGGATGGCATCACCAAAATCATAAGCTACATAGCCAGGCATGACAGTATCCAAATCAATTACACATTGAACATTATTTTCCTCGTCTAACAGTACGTTATTAAATTTTGTATCGTTATGGGTAATACGTAATGGTAATTTATTAGCGCGTCCCAATTCAAGGATTGTACGCATCTTTTCTTCTCTTTCAAAAATATAGTTCAATAAATCCTGAACATGTTCAACACGACCAACGGGATTAGAGTTTATTGCCTCCTTGAGGTTGTTCATTCTAAATTCAATATTATGGAAGTTAGGAAGAACTTCGACTATTGTTTTAGGGTCTAAATCACTGAGTTGTTTTTGGAACTGTCCGAAGGCCATTCCACCTGAATAGGCTTGTTCTTGAGTTTCCAAGATGTCGTAACTTTTAGTATCAGGAATTAAAATAAATACACGCCAATACTCTCCATTAGGATCTTTGTAAAAGTTTTTATTATCATGAGTTTGAACAATAGTCATCGTTCTTTTAATTACTTCATGATCTCCTAAATGGGCTAGTTTTTTCTTTAAATGATTACAAACGATTTCAATATTGTTCATTAATCCATCGACATCTTGAAAAATATGGTGGTTAATCCTTTGTAATAAATAAAGTTTATTGTTAGGGCTATTCGTAGTAATTTTAAAAGTGTCGTTGATATGTCCGGAACCAAATGGTATAGACTCTATTATTTCACCTTCAAGATTAAAATTTTCTGCCGATTTAATGCTGTTTTCAGTTTTCTTGGTTGACATCACTTCACTTTTCATTCAAATTACTTTGTAAGTGAATGCAATATCTATAATAGGAATCAATAAATAAAATATTTTTTGTAATCAAACGGTTGCACAAATTAAAACTATTCAACAAAAAAGAAGATTTAATAATTGTTTAGAACAAAGGTTTAAATTGAATTTAAAGCAAATATTGATAAGAAAATTTCGTAATTTGGAACATCTTTAGCGATTAATACCCTTTATGGTCACGGAAATAGTTATTATACTTATATTAATAGTTTTAAATGGAATCTTATCGGCCTCAGAAATAGCGATAGTATCCAGTCGGAAAGCACGCCTACAGGCAGCAAGTGCGAAGAATAACGGTGCTAGGACGGCGCTAGAATTGAAAGAAAATCCAAATAACTTCTTATCAACAGTACAAATTGGAATCACCCTTATAGGGATTTTGACAGGTTTCTTTTCAGGAGGATCCATTTCAACCTTTATAGCGGAGAAACTAAATAAAATTGAAACCCTAGCTCCATATAGCAATCAAATTTCAGTGGTTTTAGTAGTTTTAATGATTACCTATTTATCACTAGTAATTGGAGAATTGGTTCCTAAACGTATTGGTATGGCCATTCCGGAGAAATACGCTTCAATCATAGCGGTACCCATGAATGTATTAAGTAAAATCGTTAAACCCTTTGTTTGGCTATTAAGCATATCTACAGAATTCATTGTGAAGCTATTTAATATAAAAATTAATCAGAATGCAGTGACTGAAGAAGAAATTAAAGCTTTGGTAGATGAAGGGGTTGATAGTGGAGCTATTGAAGGTATTGAACACGATATGGTAGATCGCGTATTAAGTTTGGGTGATAAGAAAGCTATTAATTTAATGGTTCACCGAAGTAAAATTACCTACTTAGATATCCAAGATTCATTTGAAGAAAATAAAGCCTGCATTATAGCTGATGAGCATACCGAATATCCAGTATGTAATGGAAACTTTGACCATGTTGTTGGCGTTGTTCATGTAAAAACATTACTTAAAGAATATTTAACTACAAAAGAAATAGATCTGACTAAGTTGGTTACTCCCATTCCTTTTGTAAACGAAAACACCTATGCCTATAATGTTCTTCAAACATTGAAGTCGTCCAAGGTTCTACAGGCCGTTGTTGTAGACGAGTATGGAAGTCCGCAAGGGATTATTACGATGACGGATATAGTTGCTTCATTGGTTGGAGGTTTTGATTCTCCGGAAACAGAAGAGAAAAAAACTATTCGAAGACGAGAAGATGGATCTTATGTTATAGATGGAAGTTTCCAATTGGATGATTTTATTGAAATGTTTCATTTAGATTTATCTGAAGATGACGAAGATGAAATTGGTAATTTAACTACAGTAGCAGGATTAGTGTTCTTACTATTGGATCATATTCCAGAGGAAGGAGAAAAAGTTGTTTACAAAAACTTAGAATTTGAAGTTCTTGATATGGATGGACACAGAATTGACAAGCTCAGCTTGAAAGTGAAGGATTCACCTTCTGAGGAAACATCCAATATAGATTAAACATG
>JBEBTR010000104.1:0-11742 GCA_040393725.1 Sphingobacterium endophyticum
GTCCTTGTGGTTCTGGGTTGAAGTATAAAAACTGTCACGGAAAACAAGGTTAATAAAACAATGAAATACAAGGGATTTATAGTAAGCTGTTTAATTCTATTCGCTTTGATATCAGTATCGAAAGCGCAAGAAAACAAGGTAAACGTTGAAAAAGATTCATTAATAGCTCTTTTACAGGAATACCGATCATTTTACGCAATAAATCCAACTGCCAGCAAGACAGTAAGTTTGGAGCCTAAAACCATTGATAAATCGCGGGCAACCCGAGTTAAAGTCCGTGGTTTTAGGGTTCAGATTTTTTCAGGTTCAAGCCGTCGAGAAGCTGAAAATGTTCAGCGAGGGTTTCAAAGCCAGAACTCTGAAATTAATGCTTACCTAGATTATGTAGAACCAAACTACAGGGTCAAAGTTGGTGACTTTACAAGCCGTTCCGCAGCAACGGAATATATGAGAAAGCTTCGCGGTACATACAGAAATGTTTTTGTGTTTGTCGAAGATGTCTGGACCTGGCAATAGTGGAGGAACGACATGTCTATATCAAAACAGAGAATTCAAGAATTAGCCAAATCCTATTTTCAAGATACGGTAAATAACAGAAGGTTTTTACACGAGAACCCTGAACTTTCATTTGAAGAATACAATACTTCGGCATTCGTAAAACAGATTTTAACGGATTTAAACATTCCGTTTGAATCGATGGCGAATACGGGTGTTGTAGCCTTGATTAAGGGTGAAATTCCTTCAGACAAAGTTTTGGCGTTACGAGCTGATATGGATGCCCTTCCAATTACGGAGGTAGAAGGCAGATCATACGGCTCTAAGAATATCGGGGTGATGCATGCTTGTGGGCATGATGTTCATACATCCTCTTTATTGGGGGTAGCCAAGATTTTAAATGATCTGAAGTCTGAAATTGGAGGTACTATTAAATTGATCTTCCAACCTGGAGAAGAAAGACTTCCAGGAGGAGCTTCTTTAATGATAAAAGAGGGTGTACTTCAAAATCCAGAACCACAAGGAATTGTTGGCCAACATGTGATGCCTTTAATTGAGGCTGGAAAAGTGGGATTTCGTTCGGGAAAATACATGGCTTCCTGTGATGAATTGTTTATGACGGTAAAAGGAAAGGGCGGACATGGAGCCCATCCCCATCAAAATATTGATCCTATTGCCATTACGGCACAGATTATAACGGCCATGCAACAAATTGTTAGCCGAAACGCTGATCCAAGAACTCCTTCTGTTTTGTCATGGGGAAAGATTGTTGGAAATGGGGCGACGAATGTCATTCCAGATGAAGTTTACCTAGAAGGTACTTTCCGCACTTTTGATGAGACCTGGAGAGCTGAGGCGCACGAAAAGATGGTTAAAATGGCGGTTGGTATTGCTGAGAGCATGGGTGCAATCTGTGATTTTGAAGTAAGAAAAGGATATCCATTTTTAATTAATGAAGCAAAAATCACAGCTGCGGCACAGTCTTATGCAGTGGACTACCTTGGTGCCGAAAACGTTGTTGAATTGGATTTGTGGCCAGCAGCAGAAGACTTTTCCTATTATTCCCAAGAAACAAATGCCTGTTTCTATCGATTAGGAACTGGAAACAAAGCTAAAGGAATTACCTCGGGGGTTCATACACCAACGTTTGATATAGAAGAAACTGCACTAGAAACCAGCATCGGTTTAATGTCTTATATTGCTGTACGTTATTTAGGAGAATAAATTATGTCCTCTCACCATATCGTTCGGGAGAATCAGGAACCAGCACTCTTCATCGTTGATTCAACAGCTTTATCAACTAAATATCTAAACCAGCTATTAGAATGGAGCCCTACCCTAATCAGCACTTCTTCTCAATATGATATCCTTAAATCCAGAGAAATAAAAGTCGATGTTATTTTGGACAATCAGCAATTTCCAGCAGAATTATTAGAAGAAAACATAACTGTAATCCCTTATACGACTTCATATTTAAATTCTTTATTTACTTATTTAAGAGAGAAGAAGAATTTTGCCGTAAATATAGTAACTGATGAACCCGATGGGGAAAAATACCTTTCCTACCTATCTGAGTTTGTTGTTATTTTATTAAATGGATCTCGGAAAACCTTAATGGTAAAGAAGTACGAAAAATGGCTTCCCAAAGGATTTTCATTGATAATTGAGCGATTCAAAGGAGATTATTCAAAATTGATCAATTTACAGCATACTGAAGGAAATGAATTTCATGTTAAGGAAGATGGGTTTATCTGCATTCCTGAACAAGAGGATTATTTATTCATATCAGAGGAAATATGATTGAGATTTTAAAAGCCCGGCTAGAAGATGCAAAGTTGATCCAGGAGTTGGCCTATGCTATTTGGTATCCGACTTATGGTTCCATCCTAAGTAAGAAGCAGATTGATTTTATGCTAGAGCATATTTATGCTATAGATTCACTTCAATCTTCGATGTTAGGGAGTAGTTGCTTTTATCTTCTTTATGAGGAAGGAAATGCGGTTGGCTTTATGGGAGTTGATCCCAAAGCAGATCGATTAAGAATAGAAAAGATTTATTTGCTTCCCAAAACCCAGGGAAAAGGTTTTGGTAAACTATTGATTGATTTTGCGGGAGATCTAGCTAGGGAAATGGGTTTTAACGAACTAGAGCTAAATGTAAACCGAGGAAATAATGCGTATTTATTTTATCTGAAACAAGGATTTCAAGTAGTAGAGGAAGTTGATATCCCCTACTACGAGTTTATTCTTAATGATTATGTGATGCGTAAAAGCTTAATCTCTTAACTTTTCCACCCGACTTGGAGTCTGTTTTCCATTAATTATTCCGATTGCTCCGGTAGCAATAGCCTCAATACTGGATTTAATATTATTAATATCCAACGTTTCCACTTCATCATCTACAGTATGATAATATTGATCTTTATCGATCTGGGAAGTTGAGAATGTATGTGCAGGAACTCCCAATGCTGCTAAGACAGCGTTGTCGCTGCGGTAGAACAAGTTTTGTGTAGTATAAGGGTCTGGATGGAATGTAAATTCGGAGCCTTTCAAATTCTCTTGCATTAATTGGCCTAAATTAGACGCATCGTAACCCGTAATATATAGGCTATTGGGGCCAAATTTAGAGTCTTTGCCAATCATTTCAATATTGATCATGGCGACGACCTTTTCAGGATCGATATTATTTGAGAAAAATTTAGAACCAAACATACCTATTTCTTCACCGGTAAATGCCACGAAAATAAGCGTACGTTCATTATTATTAAGTTTTTTATAATACCTCGCTAATTCAATCATTGCGGTTGTCCCCGATGCATCATCATCAGCTCCATTTGCGATAGAATCCTGTCCTACGCTCTGAATTATTCCGATATGGTCATAATGGCAGGAAAAGATTACATATTCATCGGCTTTTGATTTTCCTGGAATGATGGCAGCCACATTGAACATTGGGAACTTTGAATGAGTTCGTGATTGGGAAATCTCATAGGTATTCGAAATTCCATCAGCAATAACAAAAACTTTTGCGCCAGCAGAGGATTTCTTTTGATCGGTAAAAGTAATGCTTTCTCTATTATAAATTCTTTTGAACCTTGCTAGAAAAGGGGCGTGTTTTTTATCTACAAGAATAATGGCTTTTGAAGTGTCTTTTTGTACAATTTCTCTAAATCTTTGTGAAAAATCATCGGCCTCTGTAATGGTGTATTGTTTAAGAGTCTGATCCTTTTCAGTAATAGGAGTATTTAGTTCGCCAATAATCAGGAATTCATCCTCAGGTATTGATTTATTACCGAGTGTTACATTTTGTTCAGATACTTTAGATCGGTCAACGATAAAAGATTGTCTAAAATTTTCTTCTTTATAAGGTTTAAGACCAATTTGTTTAAACTCATCAGCAATAAAATCTGCGGCTTTTGCAATATCAATGTGATTTAATGCAGATCTACCTCTCATATCATCGGAAGCGAGGGTTTTTAATATTCTAGAAATATTTTCAGTACTGGTAATTTGCTTATCCTGAGCGCATGCTAGATGGAATAGAAGCCCAAAGGCCAGTAGGGAAAAGAATTGTTTTCTCATGAGCATAATGTTTGCGATGAAAATACAAAAATTCTAAACGAATGGCAGGCTGTTTGATTGTAAAATATTTATATTTGATAAAAAGCCCACTATGAAAGAAATTAGCGTTCAAGAGTTAAAGGACATGATGGATCATAATGTCGAGTTTCAATTAATCGACGTTCGTGAACCTTTTGAATATGAAGTATCCAATCTTAATGGAGTAAATATTCCATTATCAGGAGTTGTTATCGAGTCAGATAAGATTTCAAAGGACATTCCCGTAGTAATTCATTGTCGTTCCGGAAAGCGTAGTGCTCAAGCAGTTATGTTATTAGAGCAGGAAGGATTTACGAATTTATCGAACCTTCAAGGCGGAATATTAGCTTGGAAAGAAGAGTTTGATCCAGAAATGGATGTTTATTAAGAAACAGTAAATCAATAAAAAGCTCAAGATTGTCTTGAGCTTTTTATTTTTTAGGAGTTTTTTTGCTTAAATGATAAGCATTCGGGGTTCTCATTATAATTTGTGAAATAATTATGTTTTTATCGGTTTGTGCATTATTAAAATGATAAAAGAACTAACTTTATAGTATTGTACCAAGCATAAACAAAAACATAATTTTATGTCAAATCCATCCAACACAACTTACAGCTTCTTTCAGGGAGTGGGTCGTAATTTTGACAAAGCGGCCAAGTTCACTAAATTCTCATCTGGCATCTTAGAACAGATCAAGGCATGTAATTCAATTTTGAGGGTAAAATTTCCTGTCAAAATTGGAGACAATGTTGAAGTAATCGAAGCTTATCGGGTTCAACATTCACACCATAAATTACCATGTAAAGGAGGTATTCGTTTTAGTATGGAGGTTGATCAGGACGAAGTGATGGCCTTGGCGTCTTTAATGACCTATAAATGTGCGATAGTGAATGTTCCGTTTGGAGGAGCCAAAGGAGGGGTAAAAATCGATAGCAAGAAATATTCAGAATATGACTTGGAAAAGATTACCCGTCGTTATACCACAGAATTGGTAAAGAAAAATTTCATAGGCCCAGGAACAGATGTACCAGCCCCCGATTATGGTACAGGCGCAAGGGAAATGAGCTGGATCGTCGATACATATACGACCTTAAATCCCAATGAGATTAATGCTCAAGCCTGTGTAACAGGAAAACCGGTCTCGCAAGGTGGTGTAAGAGGAAGAGCGGAAGCTACAGGGTTAGGCGTTTTTTTCGGAGTTCGCGAAGCCTGTAAAAATGAAGAAGATATGGACAGGCTAGGCCTGACAACAGGGGTTGAAGGGAAAAAGGTTATAGTGCAAGGATTGGGAAATGTCGGCTATCATGCTGCTAAATACTTTCAAGAAGCAGGATCTATTTTGGTTGGCCTAATTGAATATGAAGGAGCCATCTATAATGAAAACGGTTTGGATTTGGAGGAAGTTGTTGCCCATCGGAAGGCAACGGGATCGATTTTAAATTTTCCTGGATCGACCAGCATACAAGAATCTGCAAAAGGATTAGAGTATCCCTGTGATATATTAATTCCTGCGGCTTTAGAATCTGTAATTAATGGAGATAACGCCGATCGTATTCAGGCACAAATCATAGGTGAAGCGGCAAATGGACCATTAACACCTGAAGCTGATGAGGTCTTTAATCAAAAGGGGAAATTAGTCATTCCAGATATTTATTTGAATGCTGGTGGAGTAACCGTTTCTTATTTTGAATGGTTAAAGAATTTGAGTCATGTTCGATATGGCCGTCTGGAGAAAAGATTCAGTGAAAATATGTATGCTGAAATTTTGAATATCATTGAATCGATGACCAATCAAAAGGTTTCTAAATTAGAGCGCAAGATAATTTTAAGAGGCCCTGACGAGGTAGATTTAGTTTATTCTGGATTAGAAGATACGATGATCGGTTCTTACCAAGAGATTCATCAAATCTGGAAAAATATGGAAGGCGTTGAGGATCTACGAACAGCGGCATTTATTTGCGCAATCAATAAAGTTGGAGAATCATACAAAGAATTGGGAATTTTCCCGTAGACAATAGAGGGATTTTATCCTTAACTTTGTTCTATGAATAAATTATTTCACCAGACTAAACAGGCATTTCTATTTAGTCTGGTTTTTTATATCCTCTCAATCCTGCTATTTATCCTCAGAGTTTGGTTTGCTCCTATCCTATTGAGTATTTCTGGCCTTTTATCGTTGGTTTGGGTTATCATGGTTTTGTTGGAAATTATTAAATCTCCCAGAATTTCGGATTTGGAAAGATTATTAATGGTTTTATTCGTGATAATGGGAAATATTTTAGCGGGAATAGTGTATTTTTATTTTCTGCGGGAACGTGTTACCGGTTACAAAGTAATTAAGAAGAAATGACGAAGAAGTTTATATTGAATTTATTGCTCAATCTAGGGATTGTGTTTTTGGTATTGAGTGCTTGGGCAGGTTACAATAGTGGGCAAATGCTTTATCTGGGTATTTCCATTGCCTTATTGGTTGTATTGATCTATTTGAAAGTTGTATTGTTAAAACAGGTTAATAGAGATGTGCGGTTGAAGCAAGAGGAAAAGGCAAGGTTGGCACAGCAAGAAATGAAACAAAAGAAAAGGGCTAAAAAATAGCCCTTTATTATTTTTAAAGATTTTATTACTTAACAAAAGGAGGTTTTCTAACCACAGCTTTAATTGGCTGATTACGGATTGAAATAAAGATTTCAGTGCCATCTTTAGCAAAAGCGGTATCCACATACCCTAAACCGATTGATTTTTTAAGGGACGGGGACTGCGTACCAGAGGTAACACGACCAATTTTGTTTCCATCAGCATCATGGATTTCATAATCATGACGAGGGATACCTCTATCAATCATTTCGAATCCAACTAATTTTTGAGAAACACCTTTTTCTTTCTCAGCTTTAAGATTATCAGCGTTTACAAAGTCTTTTGTAAATTTAGTAACCCAACCTAATCCAGCGGCTAAAGGTGAAGTATTGTCATCAATGTCATTTCCATATAGACAGAAACCCATCTCAAGGCGTAGCGTATCTCTAGCACCTAAACCAATAGGTTTGATTCCATAAGGATTTCCTGCTTCCATAATGGCATTCCAAACTTTTTCAGCGTTTTCATTAGCAACATAGATTTCAAATCCACCAGCCCCTGTATATCCAGTTGCAGAAACTAATACATTATCCACGCCGGCGAAAGTGCCTTTTTGGAAGGAATAGTATTCCATAGGAGCAAGTTCGATATCCGTTAAACCTTGTAGTGCGTCAGCAGCTTTGGGGCCTTGAACGGCAAATAATGAGGTTTCATCGGAAATGTCTTTCATTTCAACATTATCTGTATTGAATTTGCTAATCCAATTCCAATCTTTCTCAATATTAGAAGCATTTACAACAAGTAAATAGGTTGTGTCATCAATTTTATAGGTTAAAAAGTCATCGACAATACCACCATTTTCATTAGGTAAGTATCCGTATTGAACTTTTCCATCATAAAGTTTGGATGCATCGTTAGAAGATACTTTTTGGATAAGGTCAAGGGCTTTCTCGCCTTTTAAGATAAACTCGCCCATGTGGGATACATCGAACATACCAACAGCAGTACGAACGGTTTCATGTTCATCGTTGATACCCGAATATTGAACAGGCATATTAAATCCGGCGAAAGGAACCATTTTCGCTCCTAATGCAATATGAACGTTTGTTAACGCAGTATTTTTCATCTTATTTCAATGAGTTTTAGTTCCTGCAAAAATAGGAAATTTACTTTAGATTAGCGGACATCAGCGCCTTATAGTCCCAAAATCTCCAGGGCTCTTTGGAACTCCGGTTGAACATTGGCTTGAATAAGGATGTTTTCTTTCGTTTTGGGATGTTGGAATTCTAGGGTCTTGGCGTGAAGCAACATGGTATCATGTTGAAAAGTTTCCTTCCAGAGTTTATTTTGTTTGTTGCAACCGTGAGGTCTATCGCCTATTATTGGATGGAAAATATGGGCAAAATGTTTTCTTATTTGGTGCATTCTGCCTGTTTGGGGTCTTACTAACACCAATGAATAGCGAGAAGTTTGAAAATTTCCGAAAGGCAAATCAATCTCTGTTAGAGCGAGGGTCGTATAATTTGTTAAAGCATCCTGTATTGTTCCATTCTCCTTCTTTAAGGGATAATCAATGACTCCATCGGGGATTGTATGACCCCTGACAACAGCTAAATATTCTTTTTTGATTAGATTTTGGGAGAATGCAGTTTGAATGCAGCTGTCCATTTCCTTGTTTAAAGAAAATAGAAGGACGCCGGCAGTTTTTCTATCTAATCGGTGAGCTGGATATACTGTTTTACCAATTTGATCTCGAAGGATTTGAAGGGCGAATTCGGAAGTGTCGGCAGCAATAGAAGATCGATGAACGAGTAAGCCATGAGGTTTGTTGATTGCAATTAATTCCTCATCCTCGAATAGAATTTCAAGCATTATTGTTTCTTTAAGGCATCCATTAGCAATCCGGCCTTTTCATCAATCTTGGAACTAATCCATACTTGACCAAACGCTCCCCCTCCTATTACTAACTTTTCACTATTCCAATTTATTTTTGTCAAAGAAAAAAGATAGTAGTTTTCAGTGTATGTATAGTTGTTAATAAATTCCTTTATCACTTGATCTCCAAAAAGCATCATGCCAAAGTCAACTGCGTCTTTGTGTTCATAAGCCAGTTGTTTCTTTAGGATTTCTTTTGCCTTTAAAGTTAGTTTGTCGTTCATCTTTTCTTTTGAGGGGTTGGTAAAAACCGCTGTTAACATGATAACGACACCTAATAATGCAAAAATTCTAGTTTTACTCATGGAAACAAAAGTAGTATAAATAAGTCATTTCGCTTTAAAACATTAATCCAAACAACCAAACAGTAAAGGCATACATTGCATAAATAAATAATACGATGATGATAAAGAGAATGATGCCAAGGGTGATCAGGATTTTTTTTGCACTACCTTGATGCTTATTGTCGTAGTAATGTTCCTGGAGCAGATTGATGTTTTTCTCATTTGCTTTATTAAAGAAGTCGAAGATATTTCCAAACAAAGGAATGGAACCCAGAATTGCATCCCAAGTAACATTAAGCAACATTTTTACAGCTACTTTGCTACTAGCTCCATTTCTATACATAACAGAAACCAGTACGAGAGAAATAATAAAAGTTGCAATTTGCCCACCAAAGGGGATAAAATTGAGGATTGGGTCTAAACCAAATCGGAAATTACCAATGCGGAAACGACTATCCATTAAAACGGACAGTCGTTTAACCCATTGAAAATCTTTATCAATCTTTTCTAAATTATAAGAAGAGTTCTTAATCATTTTTATTTTAATTCGAAAACTGCATCAATATTGCAGGTTAATTTTATTGGACGAACTTCAAGGTCTAGGCCTTCTTCCCCAGCATCCATCACAGCAGTTTTGGCGCTCATCGCGTAAGCCCTTGGCTGAGGGGCGATTTCATTCCAGTTGAATGAGCTATTATCATTGATTACAATGACCTTACCAATGTTTTCAGCATCTGCCGCAGCAAGGATTTCAGCATTAGATCTTGCATCACGAACCGCTAAGGTTTTAAGTTCTTTTTCAATTTCTTTCTTTTGAGAATGATCGTATCCCGTAATATTGGTGCTTTGTAATCCTTTAGCATCCACTTCTTCGAGCATAGTATTTAGATTTTTCAAGTTAGAAACTTTGATTCTATATTGCCTAGCTTGCAGAAGTTCATTGTTTTTCTTTTTTGCCTCAGGATTATAGCTATAGATGTTTTGAATGGTAAAATCTTCTTTCTTAACACCATTTTTAATTGCGGCATCATAAAGTTGTTTTTCTAGTTGATCGATAGCTACTTTTTTCTTGGTATTACCATCCAGATAATATTCTTTTAAAGAAATAGAAAGATAAACGATGTCAGGTGTTATTTCTTTTTCAGCATACCCACGAGTAGCAACTCTCCTAGTGTTTTCCATAATTGTCGATTGTGCATTTAGTGACGTAAATAGTCCGATAAAGGCAATTAGTGTAAATAGTTTTTTCATTTGCGTTTAAATAAATTGTAATTGACAAAAACCTTTCCAAATTCTTGTAATGAAATTATAGACGCTAAAAAATCGAAAATGTTTAGTACATTTAACGATTAAATTTAATTGGTATTCAAAAAATAATGATACCTTTAAAAAAAAACAATAGTAATTATTATGCAAGAAGGAGTAGTAAAATTCTTTAATGAAGCCAAAGGTTTCGGTTTCATCATTCCAAATTCTGGCGAGAGTGAAATTTTCGTTCACGTTTCTGGATTAGTAGACAAGGTTCGTGAAAACGACCATGTTTCTTACGAAGTACAACAAGGTCGTAAGGGACTAAACGCGGTAAATGTAAAGCTTATCTAAAAATTAGATTCAATATATATTTATTGTGGAAACCCGTTGAATACAAACTCAGCGGGTTTTTTCATGGGCTTAATTTCCGAAAATCTCTTCCAAAATATAGAGAGAATTTACCTCGCCAAAGTTCTCAGTATGAAGGCGATAATAATCTATTAATTTTTGGAGTAAATAAGTTCTATCTGCCCTATTCAGTTTTATTTTGTTACAATTGCTGAAGCTACTTTGCAATATTTCACGGAGAGCGGAACTATAAGGTTCCTGGAGGACGTGGAAATGTGCAGGGAGATGGTTTGAGAACTGCCCTTCCATCAAATCAAAATATGGTTGGTTGCTAATGATGGGTTTAAAGCCTAAATAATGGCTGAGTTTTGCTAAGAATACCAGGTGATAATTAGCTAGTCCATCATCGGTTTCGTCGAGCCAAATAATTGCATTTTCTAGGAATTGAAAAAGTTGAGGTTCGGGATGCTGGTGTTTTAGGACTTTATATAGCACCTCATTTAAAAACATGGCGATTGAACTCTTTACAATGTTTAGGGGTATGCTTTTTAAAGGCGGAATCTGGTGTGCTTCCTTAATACGCTGGAGGTTATTGTTTTCCTTATTGTAGACAACCATTTCGAGAATATGAAAGGGTTGCAACATATTGTAGTTGATTTTTGCTTTAGGTTTTTTTGCTCCATTAATTAAATAAGACTGCAAGCCCAGCGTTTCAGTATAGATCTGGGCGACGACACTGCTTTCTGAGTAATTAGTTACTCTAAGCGTGATACCTTTTGTTTGTTGAAGCATTAGCTATCCCCTATTTTTTCTTTTCATTGCGCTGATCGATAATGCTATTTCGGTCAATTTTTCGAAATATTCGATAGATAAGCGTTAAGAACCCGAATCCAAAGAAAACAACACCGGCAATCAAGAGAGGTTTATACCAAAAGTGGTCCGTTTGCATCAAATTGATGCCGTAATAAAGGCATATTATGCCGATGGCTAAAAAGGCGATCCCCCTAATTAAATATTTGTTCATTGTGAATTGTTGAAAACTATTGTCCGCCAGCTTTAAAATAATAGTGCAAAATACAGTAATTTTGTTGAATCAGACTCCTTTCTGCGATTATTTTAAAATAATTCGAGAATTATTGTTGTATTTCCGAAAAGAAATATAGATATTTGCACACTCGTTTCTAAGGGACGATAACTGAATAAAGACAACAATAAAAATCGAATATCATGTCAAGAATTTGTGATTTAACAGGCA
>JBEBTR010000105.1:0-11722 GCA_040393725.1 Sphingobacterium endophyticum
GTATTTCATTAAATCCATTTAATCATAGCCCACTCACCAAATCTGAATTAGAACAAGACTGTCTTTTCTACCTTTCCTATGCCGGTGATCCTGTTAAAGCGTCCAGGTTGTTCGCAGGGCATGAACATGATTTTCAAACGAAAAGAATTGCAGATCACTTTGGGATTACTACTGCAAAATTCCGGAATATGGAAGTTGATTGGAATCTGATTTCAAAATTGGAGGAAGGGAATTTATCGGATGATTTAAGTGCATTTTCAAAAGTTGATTTGAACAGTTTTTCAAGCTATGAGGAAGCATATCATTCATTAATGTTGCATCTAGTGAAGGCTCAGGTTAAATCGACAAATTTGGTTTCTCAAAAAGGAAAAATCACGAGGGTATTTGTGGATGGAGGTTTCAGTAAAAACTTGATTTACATGAACCTTTTAGCCAAGGAATATCCAGAGGTAGAGGTTTATGCTGCATCTATGGCGCAGGCTACTGCAGTCGGAGCAGCGTTAGTTATTCATGAACATTGGAACAGCTTGCCTATTCCCAATAACTTGATAGAACTAAGATTCTTTAGGGCGTAAATTCGAATTTCATTTTTACATTTTCATTTATAGTTTAATAATTAATGAAAAACGATCAGCAAGTTTTGTTGGTCGTTTTTTTCGTTACTTGAATTCGTGAAATATTTTATATAGGTTAATTGTTTTAGCAAACGTTTTTTGTTGAGTTTTTACGGTTTTCACTTAAAGAATTGGAAATCAGGACGGCACAGGATGCGGAATTATACATGTAACTGTATTTTTATCTTATACTATCAAATTATAAACTGGCTAAAATTAAAACCAAAGTCAAAATCATTTTACTAATTAATTTCTTATTGATATTAAAATCCCTTTAGTCGAGAAATATTAGCGTTTATTTCTTTTTTAGGAAAATTGATATCAAGTTCTAAGAACTACATCTTACCTAAAACTAAACCTAAGACTATGAAAGGAACATTATTTTGGAAAAGTATTTTGTTCAAGTCGTTATCCATTCCTCTGATTTTATTTATTTCAGTTCATGTTTTATTCGCCCAATCAGGGTTTAAAATTGAGGGGACGATTCGTGATGCAGAAACAAAGGAAATCTTGCAAGGAGTAACTATTCGTTTTATAAATAGCAATATTGCTACTTCCAGTGACGATCAAGGCAGATTCGAGCTTGAACTTCCAAACAGCGGGAAATTAAATTTCAGCTTAATTGGCTATCAACAACAAGAAACAGAAGTGAATACGGCTAGAAATCTAACGATTGATTTATTAAAACAAGGCGAAGATATTGATGAAGTGGTTGTTGTGGCCTATGGACAACAAAAGAAATTATCTGTTACGGGTGCTGTATCTTCTGTAAGTAGTGAGGATTTGAAGAAAACGCCTTCAGCAAGTTTGGCAGTCGCATTAGCGGGAAAACTTCCTGGCCTATCTTCTGTGCAACGTGGTGGTGGACAACCGGGACGTGATGATGCAACCATGTTTCTTCGTGGAGCCGCTACAACGAATGGACAAGCACCGCTTATTTTAATTGATGGTGTGCCAAGGGATAATATCCGAACCTTGGATGCCAATGAGGTAGAAACAGTTACTGTATTGAAAGATGCTTCTGCAACCGCCGTGTTTGGGGTAAGAGGTGCAAACGGCGTAATTTTGATTACTACAAAAAGAGGTAAGGAAGGCAAGATGGAGTTAAATGTCAGCCTAGATCAAAGTTGGACATCTTTTACAAGAGAACCTGAACGATTAACATCCTTGGAGTATTTGAATCTGAGAAATCAAGCTTCCCTAAACGATGGCTTGGAAGCACCATTTTCAGCTGATATAATTGGGAAATATGAAAATCCATTGGCGGGTTTAGATCGCAATGATCCAGATTACAATACCAAAGCCATGGTCTTGAATTATATGTATCCTGACCATGATTATTACCGTGAATTTATAGCTAAAAATACACCTCAGACCCGATTGAATATCAACGGTAGTGGTGGTACAGATAAATTGAGCTATTTCGTGAATGGGGCATTCCTGAGACAAGGAGGTAACTTGATTACTGAGCCCAAAGAGCAATTAGGATATGACCCTTCTTCTTGGATGAGGAGATATAACTTTAGATCTAATCTGGACTATAAAATCAGCGAATATGTAAAATCATTTCTAAATATAGGTACCTACATTGAACAAGTGAATATGCCTTCAGCAGGCTTATATGGAGGAGATACCAATTGGATGATGCGAGATTTATTGTACCAAGCACAGTCAATTTTGCCTATAACTCCTGGTCCGGTTACCATCGGAGGGTTTGGTGTTGAGCCTGGTCAGATCGTTGATCCGGGATATATGGATAGATCGGCATTTGAGATCATCAATCGAATGGGCTATAGGAATGAAATCAGGTCCAATCTAAACGCATCCTTAGGGATTGATGTCTCCTTAGGAAAATATGTTCCAGGATTGAGCGTGAAAGGTATGGTTTCATATGATACCAGAGCAACCACAGCTGCCCAAGGGTATAAACGGGAGAGGCTTTACCTGGCTGAAATAGTCCCCGCATCAAATACATTGAATTATGCAGTGAAGCGTTCCGAAGAGGAGCTTTTAAGTCTTTCAAAAGGTGCTGATTCCAGATATAATATCAACTTACAAGGTTCCATTAACTATGTGAGAACATTCGGTGAGAAACATGACATAACTGGAATGATCCTAGCGCAACGGGATTACTGGGAAACAGTAGCTGGTGAAATTCCTTTCAATGTTATCGGTGTTGCGGGTAGGTTTACGTATGGTTATGATGACCGCTATTTGGCAGAGATCAATATGGGGTATAATGGTTCTGAACAATTTGCCCCAAGTAAAAGATTTGGATTCTTTCCAGCATTCTCTGTTGGATGGATTCTGAGTAATGAACCCTATATGCCAAAATACGAATGGCTTGATAATTTAAAATTCAGAGCATCCTATGGTAAAGTTGGTAATGACCAAATGGGAGGAGTTAGGTTCTTATATCAAACCAAGAAT
The DNA here is from genome assembly GCA_040393725.1 of Sphingobacterium endophyticum. Classification (GTDB taxonomy): domain Bacteria; phylum Bacteroidota; class Bacteroidia; order Sphingobacteriales; family Sphingobacteriaceae; genus Sphingobacterium; species Sphingobacterium endophyticum_A. The sequence goes on from JBEBTR010000105.1 coordinate 3,045, forward strand.
ACCTTAGGAGGAGGTCCTTTGGGTAGTTTAGCCACTATACCAGGTTCGAATTCGACTTCAGGTCAAGGAATCATTCAAGGCTTAATCGGCAATCCAAATGTTACTTGGGAGTTGGCAAAGAAGCAAAACTATGGTGTGGATTTGGGGCTGTTTAAGGAATTGACAGCTGCATTTGATTATTATATTGAAGACAGGAGCCAGATTCTTATTCAAAGGCAATCTGTTCCTTCCTTTCAAGGTGTACCGTTAGGAAATATCCCTAGAGTTAATATGGGAATCGTGAACAATAAGGGATTCGAAGTAGAGCTGACTTATAGGAAAACGATAACAGACAAGTTGCATTTGAGCTTCAACGGTAATTATGGTGAAAACAGAAATGTCGTTAAGTTCATTGATGAACCCATTCGCGATGAGTCTTATGTACATCGATATCGTGGAACGGGTTATGCCATGGGACAAAATTTTGGTTATAAAATAGATTATAGCAATGGCAATGGAATGTTCAATAGCCAAGAAGAACTTGATAGTTATTTAGCAACCACGAGTTATGGTTTTGGAGTTCCCAGAGTAGGTTATTTCAAATATGAAGATTTAAATAAAGATGGTGTGGTGGATGATAAAGATCAAGTTCCGATTGGTGCTTCTACTATTCCTGGTATTACCTATGGTTTTGGAATGACTGTTTCATTCGCAGGATTTGATGCAACTGTGTTTTTCCAAGGTGTAGGTCGCTATTCAGGAGTGTGGGGCGGTACACAGGGGGTTTATGAAAATACTTACAGAGGAACCTACTTCGGATATCACAAAACTGCTTGGACTGCCGAAAGATTTGCCAATGGGGAGGAAATTACCTATCCAGCACTGAGTACTCAAAGCAACAGTAACCATGTAAACAATGACTTCTTTATCATGAATCGATCCTACATACGATTGAGGAATCTGGAATTGGCATATACCCTACCTGCGAAATTATTGCAGCCTATTGGTGTAAATGCATTCAGAGTCTATGTAAGTGGACATAATTTATTCTTATGGGACAATCTCCCTATGAAACATCTTGATCCAGAGAATATGGATCCAATTGGATATCCGGTGACCAAAATGTTGAATATGGGAGTTAACGTAACTTTTTAAATTTTAGAAATCATGAATTTAAGATTAAGAAAAAATATATACACGATTATATTGGCTGCCTTCCTTTCAGTTGGATTGAATTCTTGTAATAAAGAATTAGATATGGCCCCTGATGGATATTTTTCCATTGAGGATGTTTTTAAGGATAATCTCAAAGTGGCAGCTTTCTTGAATAGTTGTTATGATCAAATTCCAACGAAAGGAACACGTTATTTTTTCTGGATGCGTGGGCCTGTAGTTTGGAGCGACGAAGCTTGGGACACTGATGCAGAAGCTGAACCAACCTTGATGTCTGGAAGAGTTTACAATGGAGATGCTTCAGCAGCCTTTCACCCCATGACTAATATTAGCATTGATGGCGGAAACGGAGACTATTGGAACCGGTATTGGGCAGGAATAAGAAATTGTACAGTATTTATCAAGAATATCGATGCTGCAACCGTCAATAGTGAAACAGACCGTAAAAGATGGAAAGCTGAAGCTCATTTATTAAGAGCATACTATTATCACGAATTATTGAAATGGTTTGGCTCGGCACTGCCGATCATGCGAGAGCCAATGGAATTTGATGCAGACTTTTCAGGGGTTGAAAAACCAACTTATTACAATTTGGTCAAATTTATAATGGAGGATTGTGATGTTGCCTTGTCAACCTCCGAGTTGCCATGGACCATTACTGACCAAGGTGAGCAACACCGGATTACTAAGTCTGTGGCAGAAGCTATAAAATCCAAAGTGATCTTGTATGCCGCAAGCCCCCAGAATAATGCTGGACAAAATTATTGGGAACAGGCCTATACTATTAACAAGCAGTCCTTGGCAAATCTGCGAGCAAATGGTTATGAATTGTATAAAAAAGTTAACTATCCTCAAACCTATCTTTCTGCAACGGCATTTATTGGTCCAAAAGTGAATGAGAATGCCTCATTATACAATGAATACTTTACACAAGGGATGCAATTTTCAGGAACTCGAATCGATAAAGAAACTATTTGGCAGAGTAGAGAAGGTCAAGGCAATATTTGGAATATAGATGGAATAGGGGCACAAGATGGATATAAGACAGGTACCTGTCCTAGTCAAGAAATTGTAGATGCTTTTGAAACCATTGATGGTGAACCAATATTGGACCTGGCAAATCCATATCTTGATGAAAAACATCTACAACCCAATTATAACAAAAATAACAAGACCTATAATCCAAATGACCCATATGCAAATAGAGATCCTAGGTTTTATGCCAACATCTATTATAATGGATCTAAGCGGTATGCCTTCTGGAATTTCGCGGAGGTAAAAGAGTCACCTGAAAATTATCCAGCAGGAATGGGAAACCGCATCAGGATTATCGCAACCTACCAGGGAGAACCACAGACAGGTATTGACAGAACAGTTCGAAAAGCAACGAGGACAGGTTACTTTCAACGTAAATTCTTGCATCCAAATTCAAGTACCAATAACCCAATCGGAGGGGCAAATACAAAATTGTTCAGACTAGGGGAAGTGATATTGAATTTTGCAGAGGCAGCAGCCGAAGCGGGCCATCTGGAAGAAGCAAGAACTGCCGTGAATGAAATCCGTACTCGGGTAGGGATGCCAGAAATACCGGCAGGATTGAGCAAAGAGAATTTAATTCTAAGGGTGAAGCATGAACGAAGAGTGGAATTGGCATTTGAAGAACAACGGTTTTTTGATGTCAGAAGATGGGCAAAACCTGGGGAAAATCTTGCTAAAACCGATAAATGGATTACAGCAATGAACATAACAAGAAATACAGATGGAACTTATGCATATGCCAGAAGAGTGGTAAGAGATGTCGAAAGAAGAAACTATGCAAGCAAGTTTATTTGGTTGCCAATTCCTTTAGAAGAGGCAAATAGGTTGAATTCAATAACTGGGGTAAATTGGCAAAATCCAGGATGGTAAAATTATTTAATAAGATACGATGAAAGATTTTCGAATATATTTTAAGTTGAGCCTTCTTGTGTTTTTATGTAACATGCTACAACTACAGGTTCTTGCACAAGAATCCACAGTGCGTATGTTGGGGAAGGTGCTTGATGAACAGCAAAATCCTATAAAGGATGTCATTATATCAACTCAAGACAATAAAATAGGAACTTCCACAAATTGGGAAGGAACTTACGAACTTGAAATTCCATTAAGTATTGAGGAATTAAAATTTGAAAGGATAGGCTACAAAACACAAGTAATAAATATCCTAAGAGGAGATAGTACCTCGAATGTAGTGTTAAAAACAGATATTCATCAGATGGATAGAATTATTGATCTAGGTTATAGCAGCACAACTTTTGGAGACCTAACCGGGGCAGTTTCTGTTGTTCAAGGTGAGGTGTTAGAAAGACATCCAGTTGCTAATCTGAGTCAAACATTTGCTGGACGACTTGCTGGATTAACAACCCAAGAATCATTTTCTGAATTGTCAAGGGCGAATACCGAACTATTTGTCCGCGGAATATCCGCAGCAAGAAGTGGCGACCCATTGATTATGATTGATGGAATTCCTACTTCTTATAATAGTAATCAATCATTAGAGTATATTTCTCCAAATGAAATTGAATCTATTACCGTTCTGAAAGATGCTTCTACACAAGCTATATATGGTATACAGGGTGCAAATGGAGTAATTGTGGTGAAAACAAAAAGAGGAAAAAAAGGTCCTGTAGAAATTAAAGCTAGATTAGATCAATCTTTTCAACAGGTCACTACCAAACCTCTTATGTTTAATGCCCTACAATATGCTGAGTTCAGCAATCAGGCTGGAGCAAATGATGGATTAGGTCCTTTCAGTCAGTTTTCTGAAGATATCATTTCCCATTATCGGACAGGTGATTCTCCGGAATTATATCCTAGCAATAATTGGTATGAAAAATATTTCAAAGATTTTGCTTCTATGCAAAGATTGGGACTAAACATCACTGGCGGAAATGATAAAGTAACCTATTTTTCAAATTTGAACTTTATGCATCAGGGCGGCTATTTTAATACGGAGTCTAAAGACTATGATGCTAATCCAAAAAACATATGGATAAATTATCGATCCAATGTTGATATTCAATTCAATAATTATTTGAGCGGTTTCTTAAGATTAAGTGGGAATGTTAAGAGAGAACATGTGCCTGGTGGGGCATCCAATGATGCAACATACGGAAGTATGTTTCTCATGCCTCCAACTACATATGGACCATTGACACCGGTTGTAAAAGATGAAAATGGTGTAGATTTCCCAGGTAGTGGACAAGTAATTACCACAGATCGCGTGGATCAATCAACTTTTGGAATACTTAATAGAACTGGATATTATAATCATACGGTAACAAATATCAGTTCCCAGTTTGGCCTTAATTTGGATATGAGATTCTTAACTCAAGGGCTGAAGCTTTCTGGAGTATTTGCCTATCAAACTAATTCTGTGGGCAGTTTAGGAACCACTCAGGATTATGAAAGATATATCCGTTCTGATAATTGGAATGAACTGGAATTTTCAAAAAAGGGAGAACAGAACAATACTCCTTTGGCATACGGTAAATCACATTCCTACTATTACCATTTAACCTATAAGGGACAGCTTGATTATTCCAGGGTTTTTGGTAATCATTCTATCAATGCTATGGCTTATGGATTATTTCAAGACCTAACCAAAGCCAATACCAACGCACCTGAACTTCTACCATACAAACGTCTTAGTACCGGTGCGCAATTGGTCTACAACTACGATGATCGTTATGTTTTAAAAGGAGTGTTTGGATATTCAGGTTCTGAACAATATGCTCGTTCACATCGGTATTTATTTACTCCAGCGGTAGCAGCAAGTTGGATCGCTAGCAATGAATCATTTTTAGAGTCAAGTTCTAGCTGGTTGAGCTTATTGAAATTTAGGGCATCTTGGGGGAAAACTGCGAATGATCAGAGTGGTTTACAACGATATGCCTATCTGGACCAAATCACCCAACAGTCAGGTGGACCAATAGGATATTTACAATATTTAATTACCGAGAGACAAACCGGTAACCCTAATATTCAAGCTGAAGTATCCACCAAAACAAATTTTGGTCTCGACTTGGGACTTTTTAATTCAATCACTTTCTCTGCAGATATTTTCAAAGAGAAAATGGAAAACATGGTTGTGGGAGCGGTTTCTACTATTCCTGCCTATCAAGGCATTCCACTTTCAAATTATCCAAGGTTAAATGAGGGGATATTCGAAAACAAAGGTTATGAATTAACCCTTCGATACGACAAAAGATTAAATGATAAGTTGTCATTTTATGTTGAAGGGATGTATTCAAAAAACCATAATACTATCATTAGTTGGAATGAAGCACAACGGACGGAAGATTTTCACTACCGTCTCAGAGAAGAGGGATATTCATATGGACAACAATTTGGCTACTTAGTTGACTACAGCCAAGGAAATGGTTTTTTCAATTCACAAGCTGAAATTGATGCTTCAGGTTTGGATTATGGATTTGGTGCAGTTCGGGTTGGTGATTTAAGATATCAGGATTTGAATGCTGATGGGATAATAGATGAGAGAGACCAAGGCCTTGTTGGTAGCGGTTTGGTCCCTAGAGTAACTTATGCATTTTCCGGAGGATTGAGATACAGTGCATTTGATATGAACTTTATTTTCCAAGGCATCAGTGATTATTCAAGAATGATGACGGGGCCAGGGATTTGGGAAATTACCAATGGAGGAATGTATACCGCATTACATCAAAATGCTTGGACTTCGGAGCGATATGCCAATGGTGAAACGATAACATGGCCTGCATTGTCTACCGAAAAATCAGTAAACCATGAAGCCAGTGATTTTGTCAATTTCAATAAGTCATACCTAAGATTACGAAACCTTGAGTTGGGTTATTCTTTGAAAAGAGAGTCAACCAAGAAAATTGGTTTTGATCAAATCCGGTTTGTATTGTCTGGGCAAAACTTATTTACCTGGGATAAGATGAAAACCAAAGATTTTGGCCCTGAAGGAGCAGGATATATGACCTTCCCGGTATATAGAGTATATAGTTTTGGGGTAAACCTCATGTTGTAGAAATATAAAATAGATTATTGATTTAAGAGAACAAAAATTATGAAACTACATAAAAATATCTTTTACTCATTGCTTCTGATATGTCTTTCAACATCATGTAATAAGCAATTGGATTTACCAAGTGATGGTAGAATCAGCATGGATCAGGTATTCAGTGATTATAACAGAACGAGAGGGTATCTGAATTCCTGCTATGGACATTCCCCTGGTCCAAATATTATACGATCATCTTATTCTGATGAAGCCCAGGATGCCGATGATGTAATCGATGGTTCACAATACATCATGTGGTATGGTGGAAATATTACAACATCCACTTTTCCTAATTACTCTCCGGATGGCGGACCTTGGACAAGCTTATATGAAGGGATAAGAAAATGCAATGTTTTTTTGGAAAACATAAAGACAGCGACCGTATATGTTGGGGATGAAGAAAAGGCAGGATGGGTTGCTCAAGCCCATACTTTAAGGGCATTATATTATTTACAGTTAATAAAACGATACGGTTCGGGACCTTTATTTGATGCCCCACTACCTTTAGATCATGACTTTTCTAAGGACAAGAAATCATCTTTCTCAGAGATAGTAACTTTTATTTTGAAAGATTGTGATGAAGCTTTAAAAGTTCCTGATACCAGAGATGGTTTTTCCTGGGCAATCTATGATAATCAGTTCGGCAAAATGTCTAGAGCCATAGCTTATGCGATCAAATCTCAGGCTGTAACATATGCGGCTAGTCCCTTATGGTCAGATGGTACCTATACATGGGAGGATGCGACGAAAATCACGGCAGAAGCCTTGTCACAATGTCTTGCCAATGATTATGAATTGTTTGCTAATAAACCCGAGGCGGGTATTGCGCAAAATGCCTATGCCTTATATTTTATTACCTCCTCGAATGACCAACGTGCCGTTGATAAAGAAACAATCTATCAATTGGGTGGTCAATTGCAAGTATGGAAAAACGCTGGTTTGCCTACCAACCCAGGAATGGAAAGAGCAGGGCCAAATCCCACCCAAGAATTAGTCGATAGTTATGAAATGGCAAATGGAGAAACCCCAATTTTGGGTTATTCTGATGCTAATCATTTACAACCTATAGTAAATCCTGCATCAGGGTATGATCCAATGAAACCTTATGTTGGTAGAGATCCTCGTTTCTATGCCTCGATTTATTATAATGGCGCTGATAGGAACCTTGCAGGTAGCTTGATTCAAACCTATGTTGGTGGATCGGAAGGCATTTCTACAACAGATAGAAGATATACAAGAACTGGATATTATTTAAGGAAATTCAACAATCATCGCTCTGGAGCGAGTAATAATTCTGATGGAGCAGTCCGATTATTTCGACTTGGAGAATTGTACCTGAACTTCGCTGAGGCAGCCTATCAGTCTGTAGGTGCCGATGTGAAAGTGAATGATTCAAATCTAGGATTAAGTGCAAGAGAGGCGCTGAATGCCATTAGAAAAAGAGCAGGCATGCCGGATCTGAAAACAGGGATGACAAAGCAAGATTTTGAAAAAAGATACAGGAATGAGAGACGAATAGAACTGGCATTTGAAGAACATCGTTATTTTGATGTCCGCAGATGGAAACTCCTAAGTACTACCGATAAATTCGTAACAGGGATGCGCATTCAGAAAAGCGGTGAATCTGAAACATTTACTAGATTTAAATTTAGAGATCGTGGTAGTTCAGCAGACAAATTCTTATTATATCCTATTGATCAAATAGAAGTGAACAAAATTTTCCAGTTAACTGGAGAAAATTGGCAAAACCCGGGATGGCTTGATTAGCCATCCCAAAAAACCTAAACCTAATGAATAAAATTTTTTTAACAACAATCTTCCTAATTTTATTGGGAATGGGCACATCATTTTCACAGCAAGTACCTTTTGTGAGCAGTAATGACTGGGCATTTACGGATGCATTGGGCAGGAAAGTAATTAGCTCTGAAAAAGGTGCTCCAAAACGGGATAAAACCGTAGCTATGTTTTATTGGACATGGCACGAAGGAAACGATGACACTAGTTATCAAGTCAAGAATATTACCAATATCGTTCGTGAATATCCTGAAGCTATGAAGGATTATGACCATCCGGCATGGGGAACAAAAAAACCTGGTTTCTTTTTTTGGGAGGAACCTTTATTTGGATATTATAAAACAACAGATCCATGGGTTTTGAGAAAACATGCTGAAATGTTGGCAGACGCAGGTGTGGATGTGGTGTTTTTTGACTGTACCAATGGTAGCTTGACTTGGCAGGATTCTTACGAAGCATTATTTAAAACTTGGGATCAAGCACAGAAAGATGGTGTAAAAGTACCCAAAATAGCTTTTCTTTTGCCATTCGGTCCTGTACCACATTCAGCAGTATCATTGAGACAATTGTATAAAGATGTCTATCAGCCAGGCAGATATAAAAACCTATGGTTTATTTGGAAAGGTAAGCCAGGTATTATGGCTTATCC
>JBEBTR010000106.1:0-11687 GCA_040393725.1 Sphingobacterium endophyticum
GGAGGCATTTTGGCCAACAATATTTTCTTTTGTCGATAAGGCTAAATTTAACCATTTGGACTGGGAACATTATTTGAAGATCAACACGTTGTTTGCTAAGAGGATAGCTCAGGAAGCCGAACCTGAAGCGTTGGTGTGGATTCACGAATATAACCTGTGGATGGTTCCATCGTTCTTGAAAACTATGCGTCCAGATCTCAAAATTGGGTTCTTTCATCATACGGCTTTCCCTGCGGCTGATATTTTTAACACAATACCATGGAGACGGGAAATCATAGGAAGCCTGCTTATGTGTGACTTTATTAGCTTTCATATTCCGCGATATGTCGAGAACTTTATCGATGTACTTCGCAGCCATACTCCGTTTAAGCGATTAAAAACGATAAATGTTTCCAAACAATTTCTTACATACAGCATGGCACTTGGTGTTGAGGAGATGACCAAATTAATTTCGGTCGAAGGTCGAACGATCCGATTGGGTGCCCAACCGGTTGGCGTGAATTATGGGCTGATTGAAGGTTTGTTAGCTAAAGAAGAAATCGCTAGACGAATTGAAACCTACAGGCTGGAGGTAGCGAGTAAAGAAATGAAACGTATCGTGTCTATTGAGAGGATGGACTATGTAAAGGGGCCGCTAGAAAAGGTACTTGCTTTCGGACAATTTCTGAAGGAATACCCAGAATTTCTGGGAAAGGTCGAACTGATCAACGTCTGTACCCCACCATCAAAGGGCATGCGTATCTATGATAAGATCAGGGATCAGGTTAATCAGGCAGTGGGAGAAATCAATGGTAAGTACGCTACATTGGACTGGACGCCCATACAATATTTCTTCCAGGCCCTACCATTTGAAGAGGTTCTTATTCAGTATGCCCTGGCAGATGTGGCATGGATTACACCTCTACGCGACGGTCTGAACCTAGTCTCCAAAGAGTTTGTCGCTACGCAAGGACTCTTGAAACAGTCTGGTGTTTTGGTTCTTTCGGAATTTGCGGGAGCATCGGTTGAACTACCCTATTGTGTCCCCACAAATCCATATGATCGCCGGAGCATGATCGAGTCCCTACATCATGCTCTTACCATGCAGGAAGATGAAGCACATTTGCGGATTAAAAGGTCCTTACAACAGATTAAACACTATGACATTCATTACTGGGGGGAGGATTTTGTAAGCGAACTTGAGGAGAGTAATAACTCTAACGAAGTATAAAATTAAAACAAATGAAAGTAGAACAATTGGAAAATGTAGAAGGTAAAATCGAAAAATTTGTAGACAGTGCTATTGCGTATGCTCCCATTATAATCAGTTCATTGGTTTCAGCATCACTGGTGCTGTTCCTAGGCCTGTGGTTGATCCGTATGGTAAGAAATCTCGTGGATAGAATCTTTATAAAGCGTAATGTTGATCCAAGCATCCGAACATTTCTTGGGAACTTGATCAACTGGACCTTAAGAGTCATCCTGTTTATCGTGGTTGTAAGCCAATTGGGAGTTCAGACCTCGACATTTATTGCAGTAATCGGTGCGGCAGGATTAGCGGTCGGACTTTCATTACAGGGGTCGCTATCAAATTTTGCAGGAGGTGTGCTGATCTTATTGTTCAAGCCATTCCGTGTGGGCGATTATATTTCATCCTCCACAGGTGTGGACGGAACGGTGAAGGTAATCGATATTTTCAACACAAGGCTGGTTACTCCACAAAACCAGCTTGTCATAATTCCAAACGGAGAGCTCTCGAATAGTAATATTACCAACTATACTGAGCTCGGGACACGAAGAACTTGGTTTGATATCGGCGTGTCGTATGATGCTGACTTACGGAAAGCTAAGGCGATCTTATTGGGCATTATCCATAAAAACGAGCATGCATTTTCGGATCCGGCACCGGATGTGGTGGTAACGAACCTCGGAGATAGTGCTATCAATCTTTCTATTCGGGTTACCACAAAGAATGAAAATTTCTGGGCAATGCAGGAACAGCTTATCATCAGCTGCAAAGAGGCCCTGGATGGAGCAGGTATCGAAATTCCATTTCCGCAAACAGACATCCATATCAAACGGAATTAAGTGGAGCATGATTACATTGATCATCATCAGTCTGACTTTTTTCAAATCGTAACAAATTATCATTTTTGATGTGTTTGCAACAAATAAAACATCTAGCCACTTTTTCATCCGGGTGAAAAAATGTATTAAAAAAAATAAATTTTTTAAGGATCAGGTTAGATCTAAATCTCACGTTGCAAAAGGTTTGATAGGATAATTTGTCTCTACGTAATTGGATGTTAAAGAACCTCCAGGTACATCAATTTTCGGATGTTTGCTCCGCTAATTATACCCATTGCCTTTAAAGCCTACCTATTCAGTGAAATTTTTCCATCTCACATTATGCAGTTTTTCTAGTTATTGGACCATGCTCTAAATAATATTCCGATCCCAATAATTCCTAAGAATAAAATCAAAACTGCCAAGTTTTTATGATCGATGTTTTTTGAATCAGATTTCAGGCTTATTAGTTTCTCCTCTTTCATTCTGTAGCCTTTTAAGGAAATCTTGGGCGCTTTTTGGATGGATTTATTTCGAATAGCGTTCTGGGCGATTTCAGGAAAATCTTTTTGTCCTATTCTTGAAGATATATCCTTTTGCCGTACATCTTGTCTATTTTGATTCATGGCCTTTTGCACTGATGGATTTGTAGCATTTGAAGAGCTGTTGTGAATTTTACCCAAAGCTTGCTGTAAGTTCTCCAAGGCATTTTTTTGAAGATCCGTTGAGGCTGTTTTCTTCATGAAGTCAATCAGTTTCTCATTGCCACAAACCTGATCCGAGCAGGTTAAACCAGTTTCTTCCACCGTTTCCAGGTAAACATCCATCAGACCTGACATAGTCTTTTGATCTGGAGTCCATTTATCTTTTCGAATGACTTCCATCATTCTGGCCAACATTTGCTGATAAGCATATAGATTTCCGGATTCTAAAAACTTTTCCTTAATGTCCAAACCATATTTGTCATTTACATAGACATTGTTCCATTCTTCCCAATCTTCTGATCGGATAGCATGATCCGTTGTAGCCTGCCATCCCCACATATTATCTACTACCTGACCGATCATTCTCGCTCCAGCATAGCCCTCATCTAGCATTTTCTTTATCCACTCGGGATTATAATACCTGGAATTCAGTTCCCGTCCTATAAATTTATCCAATGACTCTTGCTTCATATTTCCCGGATCTGTCAGGTTGCTGATCATAATATCGGGCTCTGTTCCGTCAATTTGCTTTATTGCTAAGGTCATCCCTCCCAGATACTGAAATAGATCATCATTATCCAAAGCACCATAAACATTCGTTGAACGACTGTGAACGACTGCCTTAGTTCCTGAAAGAGCCTTTTTGAACAATGAAATTGCCAGATCTTTTCCGGTAGCCTCTTCAATCGCCTGCTTTCCTTCGCCCCAAAAGCCCTGACCATAAAGATGGTTGGCCCTATTAAAATAGACATCGGCAATTTCTTTGCTGCCTTCCCATTTGTCCGTTGCCTGGACGGCATCATCAACACCCAACCCATAACTTCCGGACTCAGATGAAAATAACCTGACCATAGCCAACCTTTTGATCAAGTTGCTATCTTTTAAGCCCTCGTTATTTAATTCCTGTATCGCTTTGTCTACATGGATTCGAATGGAATTGTCCTCTTCAGTAGACCGATACACTAAGTTAATAGCTTGGTCCATAAGTTGCATAAATTGTGGGAACATATCTCTGTAGAGACCGGATGGAGTGACCACAACGTCAACACGTGGCCTGCCCAATTCCTCCCTGCTTATCAGTTGAATTCCTCTGACTTTTCCAAATCCATCGTATTTTGGTTTTACTCCCAATAGATTCAGGATTTGTGATTCCATAATTCCCTCATGCCTTAACGTCTCTACTGACCATAAATTGAATGCTACCTTATCGGGAAACTGACCATTATGTTTTTGTAAATAATTCGATATTAATTCTTCTGCCAGTTTTTCTCCTTCTGCATAGATTCCTTGTGATGGCATTCTGGATGGATCAAAACCATAAAAGTTCTTACCGGTGGGTAGGGCGTCAGGGTTTCTTAAGGGATCATTCCCTGTAGCCGGACTAATAAACTTTCCTTCCAGTGCATCCAGCAACCCTTGCATCTCCGCTGGTCCACTCGCCAATATTCTGCTTGTATATTCTTCGATTAATTTTTCCCTTTCGCTTTCGTCGATTTCTTTTAAACGGTTGACCATGGCTGTTGCCGTCAGGGTGGCCCGAGTGGTATCTGGGGAAACTCCGAATGTATGCATGCCCATTGGAACTTGTTTTTCGTTGATCTCCTGAAGATAATGTTCCAATTTTTGAATATTATCTTCCTTTAGTTCACCATCAAGGTTCAGATCCCGATTCAGATTGTTCTTAACCAAGGACTGATTGATTTCTTTTAGATATGCGGAGGAAGTTGCCGGACTTTTTTCTTTGGCCAGATTATAGTCATTGATCAAGCCTGCTAATTTTTTCAATTGCGGTCTTAAGCCAGACTCTTGAAATGAAGGTGTCAAATGATCTATAATGACTGCCATTCCTCTTCTTTTGGCCTGAGTTCCTTCACCAACATTATCCATGATGTATGGGTTTATATTGACCATACCTCCAATCAGTGCATCTGATGCATCTCTGCTGTCTGCACCAGCTTCTCTGCCCGAAAGCCACTCCAAGGTGCCATGGGTTCCTAAATGTATCAAGGCATTGGTTTTGAGTTGGTGCTTTTGATAGAGGTAAAATGCAATGTATTGATGATGGGGGGGGAGATTGACATCATGGAACATCGCTTCCTCGTTTTCTTCCCAGCCCCTAGCCGGTTGTGGCATAAGGTGCAATTTTCCATAGCTAATCTTAGGTAATACAAAGTATGAATTTTGATGTTCGTCCTTCCAGACCATGATTCTGGATGAATCCGGAGATCCCCATTTTTTGATGACAGCTTGTTGAAATTCCTGATTTAATTCTTTGAACCAGCTTTTGTAGGTTTCTAAACCTACCAAAGCCGGTTTATTTTCTTTGACTAATCTATCCAGCTCTTGTGGTGCCCAGGTGCCTATATTTCTTCCTCCAGACATAATATCGTCAAATATTCTGTCCATATCCGGAATTCTTTCACCCAGGTCATAATTATTTGCATGCAATCCCTTAATAATGCTGTATATGCTTCTGGGCAGTACATTTAAATAACTGGCACCAATATTATGTTTTCCCGGATGTCCGTTGTAATAGATCAACGTAATATCCTTGTCTGAATTGTCTGTTCGCCGTAATGCCGACCATGCTTTTATCTTTGTCACTAAATTGGAAACACGATCTTTAAGGAGCGTTTTTTCCGTGTAAATTTGGTTGTTTTTGTCTTTTTTGAGCTCCTGGGTACTTACCACGGTGGGTTGGATTTGTCCCATAATTTCTGGACGGACCAGGGCCATCGTGCGGTTTCCAATGGGAATTCCAATTTGACTTTTATCCCATTCAGATTTTGACTGGCTCAAACTGATGCCATTGATGACTGGAACCCCAAGCTTCTCAAATGCTCTTGCCAACTTATCTGGAGCTCCTCCTGGAATTGAAGAGAAATTGACCAAAACATCTATTCTTGATTTTCCGGAAGGATCTATGCAAAATTTCTCAATCGGTGCTTCCAAGGGAAACCCAAATAATATGATCGGTCTAAATCCATTTTGCTCTATCGCTTGGGCATACTCTTTCAAATAATCAATCTGACCCGTGACAATTTCATATCTGAATGTATAAAAGGCTATCCAAGGTTTCTCCTCGTTTGGAATATCTTGAGCAGAATTGAAAGTTTCAAAATCACTGTATACCATACCGTTTTTCCAGTCAACGATTCCGAATTCAGGATAGGTTTGCGGTTGCGTATTCGGGAAGGAGGTTCCCAAATGTTTATTAGTCAGATGAAGGACAAGTTGTTTAATGTTTTGAGGGCTGGGATTTTCAAAAAACTGATCGATTTCCGCATCAAAACGCATTCCCCAGCTTTGATAATCCTCTGCGGCAGGTGTTTCGCCTACTGCATAAACGAATCCGCCCTTTTCTACAATTTGCATTAAATTTTCACTATATCTTTCTATTACCTTTCCTGTATGTACATAGCAAATCGCTATTTTTGCATCTATTAATTGATCTTTACTGTTATTAACTGTAAAAACCTCAAAGTGGTTCGAAAATTCTGCTGATTCGTTCAACAATTGGATTGCCTCGGCTACCGGTTTGCTGTAATTTTCAGAAACCAACAGCGCAATCTTCTCTTTCTCTTTTGCGTTTTGAGCATTTAAAGTTTGTGAAATACACAATAAACAGGTCAGTAATAAAACTAAATATTTGAACTTCATACTTATTCTGGTACATATATAACCTGACCATCATCCAGTTTATAGGCAGTTCCCAATCTTTCTCCCTGGCCAGAGGCTTCTTCTGGAGTCAGTTTCTTGACTTTTATTTCCTTGCCCTTTTTCGTGATAATCTCCATTTCACCATCTTTATTTTTCTTGGTCATGGTCATTTCCGTAGCGGGATCAAAAAGATCCAACACGTTCAATGCCGACATTAATGCCATAATCATCGCTACGATCAATACAACACTGATGTCAAATAAATTAGCTACGCCACTTACCGGATCCTCCAAAGGAGTCTGTGCCTGACCTGACCTATTCTTATTTAATAACTTCATGGTCTACCTCCCTTAATAATTTTTCCAACTTTGCCTCACAAGCCAAGAAATCCTTTGACAGCCATTGTTCTTTTTTCAGCGTAATCATATAGGCTATGATTCCACAAACTAATCCAATTATCGTTGCAGTAAAAGCCGAGGTCATGTGCTTGGCCATCGCGTTCATGTCCCCATTTGATAGGGTAGATAAAGCCTGGCCCATAGGAATCAAGGTTCCAACCAATCCCAAAGATGGGCCAATTTTGATGATCGCTCGAATGCGGTCAAGTTTGGCATTTTCCTTTTTCTCCCAGCTTTGAATCAGTTCAGTGAGTTCAATGTCAGCTTGGTCTGAATTTATCAATGATGAATTGATAGACTTACTATGGTTGCGAAAAAAGGTGTTGACCTTAGATCTTTTCGATGCCTGGAAGGATTCATAAATAAATTCCCCCAATGACCAAGCAATCCAGCAGACCATGAGGAGCAGACCCAAATAAACCGGGACATAAAGCCAATTTGCGATCGCGAATAGTATTTTTTCAATTAATAGAGTCATTTTAGATGTTTATTTATTTAAGATTATAGTTGATGCCCAGCATTATAATTCTGCCTGGAGCATAATAATAACTGGTGGGGGAGGTGTAGCTCCCGAAATATTGTTTGTCAAAAAGATTATTGACCGTGAAATTCACAGCATATGGACCAAAGCTTTTGGCGAGTTTAAAGTCAATCAAGGATACTGCAGGCATTTGTTTCTCATTGCTGTTCTCCAGGTCGCCAAAGAATTCTCCTGTAAACCTTCCCCATAAACTAGCATGAACTAATCTCGGGTTGTCATATATCAAGGCTGCAGAATATATATTTCTGGGATTGTCACCCATTTCATTTCCTTCATATTCAGGATTTGTTTCATACTTTAATATCTTGGATTGATTGAGGAAATAACTGACCTGTGTACTTATTCTAGAGTTAATTTGATATTTTGCAGATCCCTCGATTCCCCAGAGCTGTACTTTTCCAATATTCCTGTATTGCCTTACCGGCAGATTGCCCGGGTCAAAATAGGAGGGAACCTCAGATTTATCAATCATCACAGCTGCTAAGAAATCACTGTATTGAGACATATAGGCCGTTGCCGAGATATCCAATCGTTTAAATAATTGCATATCTGCCCCCAGGTCCACAGAATAGCGCATTTTTTCGGGTTTTAATTCAGGATTTCCCAAACGGAACGAAGATCCTATTGGTGTTGCATTAAACATATAGAATGAAGCTGGAGCCCTGAATCCAGTGGCATAGACCGAACGTAAGCGCAGGAAATCCGTAACCTGATAGGTCAATCCAACCTTTGGCGTCAAAATATTGGATTCAGCTTCATCATAGTTTATTTCGGTTATTGATTTAGATAAGCTATCAAAGAAATATCCATTTCGGTTTGCCCAATGGTCAAATCGGAGACCTAGATTTGCGTGCAGGTTATCAAAGAACCGAACGTCATCATTGACAAAGAAAGATATGAAATCCTGGCGTCCGGAGAAATTCTGCGTGCCATTTGCTTGATAGTTTTTCTTGGATATAACTTCAGTAAATCGAAGATCCGCTCCAATACTGATGTCATGGTTGGCAAAAGACCTGCTTAGTTTCGCAATCAGGCCATATGTATCCAAAGGAATGGATGAAATATATTTTAAATCATTGAATTCACTATCATTTGGGTTCCAGGCCAAAGAAGAGGTTGAACGGTTTTGTATATTGTAATAAGCAACAATATCATGGACAAATGGAGCCTTATTGTTGGTATATCTAATCTGATAATTTCCAGATGTTGAAGACTCATCAAAAATAGTTGAAGTACCGGAAATAGGTTCTTGTAAATTAAGGTCAGCAGTAGCTGTTAGCGTTCCGGCACTATTGAAATCATAGGAAACCTTTGTGTTCATATTAAAGAGACTGGATTTCGGTTTTTTATAATGGTCCATCCAAATGCTGTCTGCAATAAATTGATAACCACCTGTCGTTTTGTATTCAGCAATGGCCATAAATCCTAAATTATTATTGAACCTTTTTCCAATTTTAAGGCTGCCTTGAAAGGTTTCATAGGTGCCATATCGAAGGTCTGTTCCTAGAGTCCATTTATCGTTGGGCTTTTGGGTAACCAAATTGATGGTTCCACCCATTGAACTGGAACCATAAATGGAAGAGCCTGGTCCTCTGACCACCTCAATTCGTTCCATTCCGTTTGTTGCCACGCTGTTCCATTCAGATACACCGCCAGTGTAGGAATCATTTATTGGCACACCGTCCTTTAAGATCAAGGTTCTATTGGCGGCTCCTGTTCCGCGAAGAATAACCCCTGTATGCGTACCTGTTGTACTCAGTCCCTTCCCTCGGTTGACCATTACCCCCGGAATAAATGATAATGCTTCATCAATGGTCTGGATCTGTTGAAGTTCAGGGGCCCCTTTTTGCAATATCGACACGCTTGAAGAAATCTTTCTGATCTCTTTAGGGAGAGTAGATGCTGTCACCGTTATGGTGTTTAGGAAATTAGCCTTTCCTTGCATGGTCCAAACGTTGCTTTCCTTGATTCGGTGGTTATTAAGGTTGATAACAAGAGTCATATAAGCCTGGTGTTCACACCTAATTATTCGGTCCAAGGGATATATTACCGAAAATTTTCCTTTGGCATCCGTTTTTTCTATGGCCATGTTTCCACCGGTAAAAATACTTGCTCCCTGGATGGGCCGGCCCAAGGAGTCCACTAGTTGTCCCGAAACTAATTTATTCTGCTGTTTATTGTTCTGTGCAACAGCTCCAGAACTAAATAAAAACAATAAAATTAGAATTGTACCCATGTAGGTGAATGTGACATTAATGGGGTTAAATTTCTTTATTGAGGGTAACATGGTCGATTATTAGTTGTTATATAGTTTAATTAAATGCAATTATGTTGCAATAATAAAAATAAAATATTTTAAACGCAACAATGTTGCATAAAAATATTTTAACAATGCTTTTTAAGTTGTTTTATGCTCTTTGGAATATAAAATTCATGGGAAATGAGATTTAGGAGGAAGATGGGGAATCAATTTCAGATTGGATTGCAAAGGCAGCCTATTCCAACGAAAAATAGGTGTTTTAGGAAGATTTTTCTTTGAACTTGCTCCAGTACAGTCCACGTTACCTAGGTTTCGGGACCACCTCCTATATGGATACAAAATGTAAGAAAGAGGTTGGATGTAGATTGATAGGTCTCAAGCTATTAAACTGCTCTTTCAGGAGGTACCCAACTATTGTTCCATCTACTTTGTTCCAACGATAAATAAAACCCTGGCTTTCATAAAATGGGATATTGAGCCCTTACTTAACCTCCATTCTGGAGAACGAAGGAATTCCTGAAGTTCTGATCGAGATTTTCGTGTGTGGATATTGGTGATTGGTCCTATCTTTTATGTTGGGTTTCAGGTTTTTGAATATCGACGGGATCCAGAAGAATAAGGCTAAAAAAATCAAAGGGTATCGAGCTTTCATGAAATGTATTATTTAATAAGACTTTGTTATTTGTCCCGAATTTTATCAATATAACCGGCACTGAACCGAATTTGATTTCTGAAGAAATTTTTGTAGGTGAAAATTCAATGCTATAAGGGATTTGCTAGTTAAGTATTTATTTGAGTAAAGGTATTTTGTGATCTTATTACCTGATTTTAGGCACCTTCTAACGATACAGGGAATCCTGTATGCTTTTCTACTTGATAATTTTTAGGTGTAGGCATGGAACTTTGTGGGTGCCCAATGGAATGGCAATTACAGGTTAACTTTAATTGGCACGTGTCCGACGGAGCTAATAAAATGGCTATAACTTGTTCAAAGGCCTAAGTGGCTAAGGATTGAGACCATATCCAGATGGAAAATGTGGGTTTTTATGAGTACCTTCGCAAAAATAAACGGGCTCCACACTACTTTAATATCCTTTGAAATGAATCCCAAACTATTACGCACGATCCTCCTAATTACCTTAGGAACAGTATCCATTTATTTGATCTGCATAACGGCGTTGGGCATCCGAGAACATAATAGATCCGAGAAAAGCCTCAAAGAAGCCTATGGTCTTGCGGAACAGCGTTCCGATGGTCTTTTCCACCTTTTTGCTGCTGTTTCACAAGCGGACAATCTATTCAGGCTCTATGCCCTGGACATGAAAAGGGAATCATATCGCCATTATGCAGAAAAAGTGACCAGAATAGGTAGTCTCCTGGACTCCTTGATGAAAACGACCCCATTTTCTGAGAATTTAAGGCAAAATGCCATTGAGTTTCAATGGCAGCGGGAAAGTGCACAGAGATATGCTGTACTTAAGGCCGATCTGGATAAGCTCATTCTCGCACTCGGAGATTCTGTGGAACTACCTGATGGAAAGCTCTCTCAGGAGCCGCCGGTTGTTCCGATCGGAGCTGATTCCCTTGTCGCCATGCTATTACTGGACACCACTTTTACCATTAGCGCCGATACATTGATTAATAGGAAGGAAAATCTTCTGAAAAGGATTTTCAGAGCAAAGGACGATACTATCATTACCAAAGACAACGCAATCAGGATAATTGACGATCGGGTACTGGCAGTCAGGAAAGTGGCGGAAAGGGTACTGGACAGAAATTCACAAGTTTTCAAGAGTGGCTTTACGGACCTTTCAAAGAGATATAGAATTTTGCGGTTGAAGGAACGGGAGATTATAGGTTCAAACTATCATTTGTTAGCCAGCATTAGGTCTACGATGGAGGAGATAAGGGAATATGAAAAAGCAGGGGTCATCCAGATCAGCAAGTCAGGGCTATCTCTGCACGAGAAAGCCGGGGGGATGCTGAAGAAGAATCTTACATTAGGATCGGCAGCAATGGTACTTGCCCTTTGCTTTCTTCAACTGTATCGGATCAGAGCGAACCAATATGAAAAGCAA
>JBEBTR010000107.1:0-11576 GCA_040393725.1 Sphingobacterium endophyticum
TGATTTTTATTTGGATAAGGAGTAACATATATATCACAAGCTTTTAAGTACAGTTGTAACATATCATCACTGACAAAATGATCAATAAAAAAGACTTTTCCAGATAATTTTAAATCTCGAGCTTGCTGTATTAAGCTGTTTTTATATGATTCACCTTCTTCTTTTAAAACATTAGGATGAGTAGCTCCCAGAATGATATAGATGAAATTGTCGTCTTCAACGAGTGAGGATGCTTTAATAGCTACTTCGTATCCTTTGCTACGACCTAACAATCCAAATGATAACATTACTTTTTTATCTTCATATCCTAATCTAGCTTTTGCTTGTTCGTGCGTTAGATTAAAATCTGGAACACCATGAGGAACGAGGTCAAGCTTGAAGGGATTTAATGAATAGACATCTTTTAACATTTCTATTCCTCTTTTAGTCATTGCCGTTATTTTAATACTGATCGCAGCTAGCTGTTTTACAACATTGAATTCTTCCGTACTAGGATTTTGTAAAATAGTATGAAGATTTGTTATTATTGGAATATTGAGGTTTTTAACAAAATCTAAAATAAAATTTCCAGCATTTCCACCAAAAATTCCAAATTCATGTTGTAGGATACAACAGTCATAATTCTGGCTATCTACCCATTTTGCAGCTAAAAAATAGCTTTCTTTCTCATCTCTAGTTATGATTCTTTTAACTTCTTTAGGAAATGAAGTTTCAGAGCCATCAGAAATTGCTAAAATGTTTATTTCATTATTTTTTTTGGAGATTGATTTATATAAGTCATGCGTAAATGTAGCTATTCCACATTTTCTAGGCATGTAAGTACCAATAATTAATATTTTCATAGATGTCCTTTTGCAAATTTGATTACCAAATTTCACATTTGGTATACCTTGAACATTTTAATGGGATGAATTGTTCTGCGGTACATGGATTTAATATTATTATGACAAATTATAAACAACTGCTTTATTTATTCGTTTATTGAGAGTATGTTTTAAAAGATAATACTTACAATGGGAATTACTGTTAATAGAAAGAGTATCTATTTTAAGCCGAAATTAGATCGAGTCTTAGCAAGAAGATTCAATTTATCGTCGGATCGTTCAAAAAGAATAATTCAAAGAGTCTTAGGCCTCAGTGAAGAGCAAAAATACAGTTTGATTACACAAATATTAAGGAATTACGCTCGAAGGCATCGTAGTGTTCTAAATGTATTAGAACGAAATTTTAAATTTAAGGAGCAAGAACTTAAGGATCTGAAAATAGACAAGCAGAAACTTTCCGAGGTTGAGAAACTGTTAATTGGTTCATATTTCACAATGGAGTATTCTATCGAAGCTGCTGCGTATTTCAATCCCTCAATTGTGATTTCTCCGGATCAATCTCAAACACATGAAGGAGAAAAGAGGGTTGTACTCAGTTTTAGAGCAGTAGGCGAGGGGCATCTATCATCAATTGTATTCAGATCGGGAATAATTGATAAAAACCTAAATATAACATTAGATGAAGTCGGAATCTTATTAGATAAACCAAAGCATGTAAAAAATTATAGATATAAGAAGGAAGATTTTTTAGAAAAGTTATTGCAAATGCATAATCCTGAAAAGGACGTCATGAAGATTATTGGGGAAAAATTTGCCGATACCTTTATATATGATGAATTAGTAAGATTTGTTAATGAAATTGAAGAAGAAAATGAATTAAGTCACGATAGTCAGATTTTAATGCAGCAGATATTATGGCTTGCTTCTTCACATTATGAAATAGCATATTCTTTGGATACCTCCATTTCCGAACGCGTTATATTTCCGATCAGCGATACAGAGAAAAACGGTATTGAAGATGCAAGATTTGTAGCATTTAAAAATGAAAAAGGAAAAATCACATATTATGCTACCTATACAGCTTATGATGGACATTCTATTCTCCCTAAGCTATTGTCAACCAAGGATTTTATAAATTTTAAGATTCAACCTATTAATGGGAAAATAGCCAATAAAGGGGCCGCATTATTTCCTCGTAAGGTTAATGGGAAATATGCGATGTTATGTAGGGTAGATGGCGAAAATAGTTATGTTTCATTTTCTGATTCTTTAACAAATTGGCATGAAGAAATCCATGTTGTAGCTGAGCCAGAGTTTCCATGGGAATTTATTCAGGTTGGCAATTGTGGATCGCCATTAGAAACAGAAAAAGGATGGTTGGTCATTACCCATTCAGTTGGTCCTATGCGTGAATATGTAATTGGGGCAATGTTACTGGATCTTAAAGACCCTACTAAGGTAATAGGAAAGCTTAAAGAGCCATTATTATTTGCCAATGAAGAAGAAAGAAACGGATATGTTCCGAATGTATTGTATTCTTGTGGTCAAATTATTCATAATAACCAATTGATTTTACCCTATGCTTATTCGGATCATGAATCCACATATGCTACAATTTGTATTGAAGAATTGCTCTCCACATTAACAGGAGAGAGTGAACAGTAGATTATTTATTCAAAATCCCAGATATTAAGGATTTCCATTGAGGATACGATGCTCCTAATTTGGCTCCAAATGCGACAAAAAGGTTCCTTATTCTGTCAATTAAAGAATCTAACTCTGTATTTATTAGTTCATTTCTTCCATAATAATTGGCTTCAACAATTCTGCCATTTCTCTTAACTTGAAATGTTGAACTTGCCAAATTCTTAAAGAAATGTTTTGTTTCATGATCATCTTCGTCATCAGGTTTGCTAGATGGTCTGAGGGTCATTGTAATTAAGTCATTATTAGGCTCATTCGTTTCCGATATTTGTTCAATTTTCACAAAGTCGTATCCACCTGTACTGTATAATCCAGGTCCAGGAATATCAATTTTTACATAGTCTCCTTCTTCTGGTTTTTCATTTGAGTAATTTCCAAATGAATCTAAATGTTGAAAAGTAGAGGCGGATACTTTTGCAATATCATCCCAATTATTGATTTGTAATAATCTATTTTTAGCTTCTAAATAAAAATTCTTAGCAGCAATTTCATTTTCAAATTCAATAGAATCAGAAATATTCAAATCTTTACCTTCGTATTGGGCAGGAATATTATGTTTCATATTCATTTTTTTGTTATTGAACAACTGAAACATAGTATGGTTCATATAAATTTATCATTCTTTAATAATTAGGGAGGTGTATTTTAATGGCTATGTCCAACAGTACCGCTCATTTTAGCGTTTATAAAAAAAGCATTTTTTATAACTACTTTGCTGTCAGAAGGAATTTCATTAATCGGGGTTATGCCTGTGAATCCCATATTTGAAACTCCTCTAATTACTTCAATTTTTTCAAAATTCAACTTGTTTGAGGAAGGGTTTTCATTTAGATTATGGTCCTGACTTTGGTCTTCATTATGTACAGGTAATTCTTTAGATTCATTATCAACGGCATGGTCATGGTCATCATGTTCTTCAGGTATTTTGCTTGTTTGTATAAAAATATAAGTTTTTCCTTCAGATTCTACAATTGCCTCATTTGGAACGGCTTCACTTGTTATATTATCTACACTAATGGATCCAGATGTATTCATTCCGTCAATTAAACCTGTTTTATCGCCGATAACTAAACAATGTATTGCAATAGTTTTACTTTCATTTTCAAAGGATGCACCAATTCTAGAAATCTTTGCGGAATAATTCTTTGCCGGGTTATTTGTAGTCGTAAAATTAATTTCTTGACCTATTTTTAGTTTAGGTAAATCTCTTTCAAATACTTGTAAATCCAAATGTATCATGCTATTGTCTACGACTTCCACAATTGGAGATGCGACATCGACATAACTTCCTAATTTGGCGTAGACGTTAGAGACAACACCATTAATCGGGCTTGTAATGGATAAAGCAGACTTTATTGAGGATGTTGATATGGAGTTGGGGTTAATACCCAATAGTTGAAGTTGTTTTGCTGTAGCTGCTTTTTTTGTTCTGAGTATATTTAAATTACTGCTAGCATTTTGAAGGTTTCTTTTAATACCGGCATTTCCTGCATTCAATTCTTGTTGTCGTTGTAATTCTTGCTCTGCAGCAATAATTTCATTACTAGCATTTAAATAATCTTCCTGTATTTGAATGAATTGTGGATTTATGATTGTAGCAATCGTTTGTCCTTTACGAACGTGATCACCTAATTGTACAAAAAGGTTTTGAATAACACCACCATATAATGGAGTTACATTTGACCGATTATTATTTGGAACATTTAAAATTCCATTAGCAGTAATTTGGGCGGTCAGATTTTTTTGTTCGATCTTACCGAATAGAATTCCAACTTCTTTAATTTGATCTTCGGTTAAAGATGCAATTGTTGATTTTTCAGAATCAGTATGCTCATGTTCATGTACAGGTTCTGCTGAATTTTCGGGTTTTTCTGAGGCCTGATTATTATCTGATTTACATGCGTTCAAAGTTAAGGCAATAGCCATGCTTATGAACATTAATTTAATAATATATTGAGTTCTCATATTGTTATTGATTGGCTATTGAATAAATTGAAATTACGGTTTCGTTTATGCTTTGAATACTTCGTAAATAATCGAGGTATATATCCGTAGTTGTTTGAAGGGCAAATAGATATTCCACATAAGAAATATCTCCAGCAGAATATCCCAGTTTTGCAGCATTTATTATTTCATTTGCATTTGGTAGTGCATTGTCCTTGAAATAGCTGTACTGATTTAAGTTTTGTTCATATTGATTCATTAAATTTTTATAATCAATGAGCATTTTTTGTTTTTGCCAGTCAGCAGACTTTTCAGCTGCTTGTTTCTCATAATCTAATGATCTGATTTTAGCTTTGGTAGTGCCGTATGTTAATGGAATAGCTATTCCGATATCGAAAGAATGAAATCTCTTTCCTCGGTTGAAATACTGCTCTATACCGTTTTTTTGATGCAACCCTATTAAGGATGCATTTGTATATCCTATGTTAAAATCAGGCATTCCACTTGCTTTTTCAACCTTTTTATTGGCTTCAGCTATCTTTGCTTGTTGATATAGTGCAAGGATCTGAGGGTGATCCTCAATTTGTGAAGTATCAATTAATTCTGAGATTTTCAGTGGAATAAATTCATCAGGAGAATCAATATAAAAATCCTCCTTAAATTGCATAAGATTCTTTAAACTGTTATATGCATTTCTTATCATCATATTATTCTGTTTCAGGAGTAAGTTTATTTCGCCTCTTTTGGCCTGCGCAGTATTAATATCTACTTTTTTTGTATCACCGGCATTGTACCTGACTTCAGCTATACGAATAAAATCAATATATATACTATCTAATGATTTCAGTTCTTTTTCATTGTTTTCTAAATATGCGATTTGAAAAAAATACGTTCTTACTTGTGTTTTTAATTGATTGATAGTCAATTCTTTTTCTAAGTTTTTTTCCTTGATTTGTTCACTTATTAATTCTTTTTTAGAATTAAATAAAGTTGGAAAGGGAATATTTTGGGCAATTGAAATGGCGTCATTTTTTTCGAAACCGTCATTTTGACCGTATTGGAAGTTTACATCTGTCTTGGGGAGTTCTGATGTAGTTTTAAGTAAGCTTTCTGATGCTTTGATATGAAGGTCATTAGATTGGATTCCTTTATTATTTTCCAAGGTATATTGAATAGCTTGATCAATATTTAATTTTTGTTGAGCATTCACTGATAAACTACCTATGGTTATTAAAGCCAATATAGAAACTATTGATTTCATTGTTTTTCCTTTAAAATTAATTTTAGAATTGAAAATGATATAGAGCAGGGGAAGTACAAATAAGGTTAATATCGTTGCAGTAACCAAACCGCCAATAACTACAGTTGCTAAAGGCTTTTGAACTTCAGCTCCAGCACTTGTACTAATTGCCATAGGAAGAAATCCTAAAGATGCTACTGTCGCGGTCATCAATACTGGTCTTAACCTTACTTCAGTCCCTTCTTTTACTCTTTTAATAATGTCAGTAATTCCTTCTTTTTCAAGTTGATTGAATTTTCCGATGAGGACGATACCATTCAAAACTGCTACACCAAATAAAGCGATAAAACCTACCCCAGCGCTAATACTAAATGGCATATCCCTAATTAACAAAGCGAATATACCACCAATTGCACTCATAGGGATTGCGGTAAAAATTAACAATGCTTGTTTGAATGAATGAAATGTAAAGTAGAGCAATAAAAATATAAGGAATAAAGAAATTGGCACCGCAATCATTAATCTTGCGCTTGCCATTTGTAGATTTTCAAATTGCCCTCCATAAGTAAAATAATAACCGGAAGGTAATTTCACTTGATCGCTAAGTTTGTCTTGAATTTCTTCAACTACAGATTGCACATCTCTTTCAGAAACATTAAATCCAATTACAATTCTTCGTTTTCCTTCTTCCCGACTTATTTGTGCAGGACCGATACTGAAATCAATTTTAGCTACTTGAGACAATGGAACCATCTGATGATTTTTGGTTGGGATTAATAATTCACTTACATCATCAATGTTATTTCTGTGTTCATCATGAAGTCTTACGACAAGATCAAATCGGCGTTCATTTTCATATACCAAACCAGTGCTTTTACCTGCAAAAGCAGTACTTACCATATCATTTACATCCTGAATGGTTAATCCATAATTTGCCATTTTTACACGGTCGTATTGTATATTGATTTGGGGCAAACCAGTAACTTGTTCAACCTGAGGGGTGGTAGCACCTTGAACAGATTGTATGATAGCATTTACTTTATTTGCATAATTCATTAAGCTATCCAAGTTTTCACCAAAAATTTTCACTGCAACATCTTGACGAATCCCTGTCATTAATTCGTTAAATCTCATTTGAATCGGTTGGTTTTTTTCAAAGAAAACTCCTGGAATAACTTGGAGTTTTTGCATAATTGCATCACCCAATTCTTCATAAGACCTACCTGATGTCCATTCATCTTGAGGTTTTAAAATTACCATCATATCAGTGGCTTCAGGAGGCATAGGATCTGTTGGGACTTCTGCCGAACCAGTTTTTCCCACCACCATTTTAACTTCTTCAAATTCTTTAATAATTCTGGAAGCTTGCATGGATGTTTCAATGCTTTGGCTTAAGGAAGTTCCTGGAGGTAGTATACAATGGAATGCATAATCACCTTCTTGGAGCTGAGGGATAAATTCTCCACCCATTCTATTGAAGAGAAATAAACTAAAGAAGAAAATTGCAAGTGCAATAGATACAATAATGTATTTTATTCGGATTGCCTTGTCTAGCAGAGGTGCATATATATCATGTAATTTATCTATAAATTTATCACTGAAAGTTTTCTTTTCATGACCTTTCCTAGGTAAGAAAAGCGCACACATCATAGGAATGTAAGTCAGGGAAAGGATTAGTGCACCAAAAATTGCAAAACCTACAGTTTTCGCCATAGGCGTAAACATTTTACCTTCCACCCCGACGAGTGTCAATATAGGGATATAGACAATTAGAATAATGATTTCCCCAAAGGCGGCTTGGGTTCTAATTTTGGATGCAGAATCAAAAACTTCCTGATCCATTTCTATTTGACTTAATTTGTGGGTGGATTTTCTTAGGCCAAGATGATGTAATGTTGCTTCAACGACTATAACGGCACCATCGACAATCAATCCAAAATCAATTGCCCCCAAACTCATCAGATTAGCACTTACACCAAAGACATTCATCATCCCTAAAGCAAAAAGAAGAGATAATGGGATAGCAGAAGCAACAATTAAACCAGCTCTTAAGTTTCCCAGGAAAAGAACAAGGACAAAAATTACTATTAACGCACCTTCGATAAGATTTTTTTGAACGGTGCTTATAGCTCTATCAATTAGATCCGTCCGATCGAGATAAGGTTCAATCAAAACATCTTCAGGTAGAGATTTTTGAATCGTTGGCAATTTTTCTTTGATGCGGTTAACAACATTATTACTGTTTTCTCCCTTTAACATCATTACAACACCACCAACAGCATCGACTTCTCCGTTATAAGTCAAAGCACCATAGCGAACGGCACTACCCAAACGTACATCTGCCACATCTTTGATAAATATCGGGACAATTCCATCTGTTTTAACAGGGATATTTCCAACATCCTCTAGGGAAGTCACTAATCCTATTCCTCGAATAAAATAGGCATTGGGTTTTTTATCGATATAAGCACCACCGGTATTTTGGTTGTTTTGTTCTAATGCGCTAAATATCTCTGGGATGCTCACACCCATTGCACGAAGTTGATCAGGATGAACAGCCACTTCATATTGTTTTAGTTCGCCCCCAAAACTATTCACCTCCGCGACACCTGGAGTACCATAAAGTTGCCGGGCTACAATCCAATCTTGCATTTCCCTCAAATCCATAGAGGAGTATTTCTTTTCGCTACCCTTTTTTGGATGAATAATATACTGATAGACTTCCCCTAAACCTGTACTTACTGGCGCCATTTCTGGTGTACCAATACCTTTGGGAATATTTTCCGATACATCCCCTAATTTTTCATTGATAAGTTGCCTAGCAAAATAAATATCGACTTCCTCTTTAAATACAACTGTAATAACAGAAAGACCAAACCTAGAAATAGATCTGATTTCTTCAATGTCAGGAATATTTGCGAGGCTTTGTTCAATAGGGAATGTAACCAAGCGTTCTACCTCTTGTCCAGCTAGAGTAGGGGTAGTAGTAAAGATCTGTACCTGATTATTCGTGATATCAGGGACAGCATCAATTGGAAGTTTAGTAGCTGACCAAACGCCCCATATAATAAGAACTAATGTCATTATTCCAATAATGATCTTGTTCTTGATACTAAATTTTATGATATGATCTAGCACATGATGTAGATAAAATTCAACATTTAATTAGGATATGAAATTTTGAAAATTTCATAAATCAGAATTTTATTCTAAACTAATCAGTTCAGAATCTTTAAATAATTGAATTTTAAACTCTAGGCGGTTGCCAGATGTTTTCTTGGAAAATGCTAATTAATGGATAAGGTTTATGAGTTAAATCCTGGTAAGTATTGGATTCAAAAGGTTTTTCAAGTTTGAATATATGAAAATCGGCTGCGCTTAATGCGATTCCGCAGCATGAACAAGTACAAAAAGGAGTACAGGTATCCTTTCCACAGTCATGATTTTCATGCTGATGATCTTTTTGGTTTTCAGAATGTTTGTGTTGATGTTGTGTGTTAGAGGATTCAAATAAATGATCACTGCAAGGTATTAAAGTTAATACCATGACGTACATCATTAATATAATTGAAATGAATCTCATTACAACAAATATAAGAATTTTCTATTTATGCATTTTATGCTTTAGATCATGAAAGCTTAGTTGTTTTGTAACAAGAAAGTTGCAGTATTGATGTATCAAAACCTAATTGGCATCGTTTTTTTTTATATCTACTTTTCGAGTTAAATACCAATCAACACATTTTATTCATGGTAAAAAATCCTAGGAAAATATTAGTAGCTACAAATCATTTAGATCAAATAGGAGGTTCAGAGGCATATACCTACGATTTATTGAAAGCACTGAAGCAAATTGATGGTTTACAATTGGAATATTTTTCATTTACCAGGGGTTTGGTATCCGATAAAATTGAATCTGAATTACAAATTCCATTTATGTCCAATGAAAAGTATGATTTAATAATTGCGAACCATAGGACTTCAGTTTTCGAATTATATAATAAGGGAAAAATAATTCAAGTTTGCCATGGGATAATTCCAGATTTGGAACAACCCTCACCATTAGCAGATTATCATATTGGAATTTCGGAAGAAGTGTCAAACCATCTCACTAAACTAGGATATCCAAATTCGGTTATCTTTAATGGGGTTGATATTCAACAAAAAATATCTTTATCAGAACCTAAAAGGCAGATAGAAAGTGTTTTATCCTTGTGTCAAAGTGAAAAGGCGAATGAGATATTAAAGAAAATCTGTAACCTTAAGGGATGGGAATTTAGGTCGTATAACAAACTTGTAAATCCTACTTTGGATATCGAAGAACAAATTAATAAATCAGACATTGTAGTTGGAGTTGGAAGGTCTATATATGATGCCATGGCTTGTGGGAGACCCTGTTTAATTTATGACAATAGAGGATATAATGGAAATAAAGCAGATGGATATCTTCAACCCAAGAATTTTTGGAAGTATATTAGAAATAATTGTTCCGGGAGGTATTTAAATCGGAAATATACAGAAAAGGATTTGATCAGGGAATTTGGCAAGTACAATGCTGATCATGGCAAAGAATTACGGGATATTGCTGTTGAAAATTTAAATTCTAATAAAATGGCAGTTGAACTCCTTTCTATGACCAAGAAATTTACTATATGGAATAAATTTAAAAAGATAATTCGATACAAGAATCACGGGAAACTAATTAAAAGAGTTATGGTATATAAACCCCTATATGAGTTAACAGGAATACCATATTTCAACAAACCTTCATTTTAGAATTCCCTAAAAGTTCAATAAATAATTTTAAAAATTCACTTAAGTGAAAAAATGCTGTTCGAATTTGGCTGATTTTTGATTCAAACATTAAATGAAAAATCATGAAAAGAACAGCAAATGCTATTTGGAATGGCAACATCAAAACAGGGTCAGGTAAAATAAGTACCCAGAGTGGGGTTTTAAATTCTACTCAATATTCATTCAACACAAGATTTGCAGATGGGATTGGTACAAATCCTGAGGAATTATTAGGTGCTGCGCATGCTGGATGTTTTACAATGGCAATGTCCTTAGCATTGACACAATTGGGCTATGAGCCGGGCAATTTGAGTACTACTGCCAATGTATATTTTGACATGGGAAAGGGTAAGATCGAAATGGTAGAATTGAATCTTACAGCAAATAGCATTTCGGGGCTTTCATCAAAGGAATTTGAAGAGATTGCAAGAGGAGCTAAAGAAAATTGTTTGATTTCAAAAGCTCTAGCAGGATTAGATATATCTCTTTCGATTGAATATAAGGAAGGGTAAGCGATGGGACTTACAAGCTTAGGAGTATTTCATACTCTAATCGGTATTCTTTCAATATTTGCGGGTTTGTTTTCCTTCGTA
Source organism: Sphingobacterium endophyticum (assembly GCA_040393725.1). GTDB lineage: Bacteria > Bacteroidota > Bacteroidia > Sphingobacteriales > Sphingobacteriaceae > Sphingobacterium > Sphingobacterium endophyticum_A. The sequence goes on from JBEBTR010000107.1 coordinate 11,100, forward strand.
AAATTCGGTAAGATTCATTTGGAGAAGCTGAGTGGGAGAATTTACTTTTATGGTACTTTGATTACCAGCCTTACGGCTTTGGGCATCAGTAAACATGGAGGGTTCAACCCAGGCCATGGAATTTCAATTGTTATTTTAATATTAATCATAGTTTCACTCATCATTAATAAGAAGGTTAAAAAGCCTAATGCCAGGTATTTTGAAAATTTTTTCTTGAGCTTAAGTTTTTTCTTATCTATGATTCCAACTACAAATGAAACTTTGACCAGAATTCCAGTAGGAAATCCTTTGGCAAAGGATGTTAGTGATCCATTGGTGGTAAAGACTTTAGGGATAATTTTAGTGTTATTTATTGTTGGTTCCATCTATCAAGTGATTAAACAAAGAAAACATAATCGAATTTCTTAATTTTAAGATATACAGAATATTTAATGACAGAAAAACTAGAATACCTAAAGAAAATTCTTAATGGAATAG
>JBEBTR010000108.1:0-11463 GCA_040393725.1 Sphingobacterium endophyticum
CCAATTATCTTGTTTTTCATAACATTTAATTTCTGGGATGGGATTACCTTTTTTTTGTTCTGATTCAAATGCTCTTAACATAGCTAAACCACTTGGGCCAGCTCCAATAATTCCAACTTTAAAATTTGTCATACTTTATATTTAATTAATTTCATTTATATCCCAGGCCTATTCAAAGACCTAGAAATCCTGGATTTAGCAATATTGCTTTAAGGTTCCTCGAAAAGAGGAATTAGAAATCGTTATAAAAAATATGCATTCAGATGCATGTTTTAATAAACGAAAAACAAAGGAAGATTTTAATTAGGTGATGCTGAATGATCATTATACACTAAAAGTGTTTTTTTCCTTCACTTCTGCAAATATACAAAATGTATTCAATAATTAAAAATTTTAATAAAGTGTTTTCGTGGTTAATTATAGATTCCTAAAATAAAAACTATTGGTTAATAATGGCGGTTATGAACTTATTGTTTGTAATATTTGATTGAAAATGAGGGATAAGAAATGAGTTTTTTGGAGAAATCTTGGTATTTGATTTGTATGAAAGAGGGAACTTTGATTGGGAGGTATAATTTTTCCGGATTTTAGGATTGTTGGGGTTGCAATTATACAAAAACTAACTATTTTTAGAGGAATAAAAAGAATTCTATATGGCATCAGGAATATTCGCGGTTTTGGATGATATTGCCGCTTTAATGGACGACGTAGCCGTTGCGAGTAAAATTGCAACACGAAAAACTGCAGGTATTTTAGGAGATGATTTAGCGGTTAATGCTGAAAAAGCGACGGGATTCTTAGCTTCACGGGAACTACCAGTCTTATGGGCAATTACGAAGGGTTCCTTTGTGAATAAGCTTATAATTGTACCCATTGCCTTATTATTGAATGCATTTTTACCGGTATTAATAAAATATATTTTGTTGTTGGGTGGAGCTTATCTTGCTTATGAAGGTGCTGAAAAGGTAGTTCATTATCTATTTCATCGCAAGAAGGAGGGGCAGGAAGTAATTGAGGAGCAAGCATTGGAAGGGGAGGAAGCTGAAAGTGCTAAGATTAAATCTGCTATCACCACAGATTTCATACTCTCTGTGGAGATTGTAATTATTGCATTAGGGACAGTTTTGGAAGAGACCTTAGCTATTCAGATATTAACCGTTTCTGTTGTTGCTATTTTAGCCACAGTAGGTGTTTATGGTATAGTTGCATTAATTGTGAGAATGGATGATGCGGGCCATAGTTTGATCAAAAAATCTAATGGAAAGGGAATTGCTTCACAAATAGGTAATCTTTTGGTTAAGATGCTTCCTATCGTTATTAAAGCGTTGGGATTTATAGGGACTATTGCCTTACTACTTGTAGCCGGCGGAATTTTTGTACATAATATTGATTATTTCCATCATTTTCTTCCTGGGGTTCCTTCGATTATAAAAGAATTTGGAATTGGACTATTAGCTGGATTTATTGTATTGGGATTTGTACTTTTGGTTCAGAAATTGATGGGAAAAGGGAAAGGAAAGCATTAATAATTTGTAATAGGCATAAATTTTTAGCATTTTGTGCCTCAGAGCGACCACGTGTTCCTAAGCCTTAATAAACACGGGTCATGATTAGAAGAAATATGAAGAAAATTTTAAATATCATTAGTATCCTTACTTTGGCTGTAGGTATTGTTTCATGTAGCAAGAGTGATGAAGAGGTGCGTACGCCACTGGAAAACACAGAACTTGTTGGTAAATGGGCAAAAGTTGAAAATATTCTAAATTCGGATAGTATTATCGTTGAAGGGCCACATTTAGATACTGTTAAGGTAATGGAAATAAAAGCGGATAATTCATTGAAGGTTAGCCGTGGCTTATTTTGCTCATTAACCACAGATAAAAGTAAAAATCAAGATGGCGCCTATGAGTACTATTCGGTAAATAATAATGACATTGGAGGAACTTCCAATCGAATTAAATTGGATAAATGTGGAAAAGGAATGCCTGTAAGTGTTCAGGGAGATGTTCTGATATTAGGTTATAGTAATCAAGCAGGGGCAAATGAAGAATATAGAAGGGTAAAACCTGCTACTTCTCCGGAGGAACCAGAAGTTCCCGAAGTTCCCGAGGAACCCATTGACCCAGGCACTGGAGAATAAAAATATTAAAATTAAAAGCCCGATTTACCAATCGGGCTTTTTTATGTCTTTTTATTTTTATAATTCCAGATAAATTATTCTGCTAAAAAACTGAAACCGTAGCACTTGAGTTTTTATTCTCGTTTACTGTATTAAACATTTACCAATAGACTATTAATAGGTTGCTAACAAAACTCTAAATTATGAAATATGTAATTAATTTATTGATTTTAATAATAGTATCCGCATTTAGTTTTTCTTGTGATAAAGACGATGAAGGGATTGTTGAATTAGATCGCAGAGAATTAATTGGTGTTTGGGAACGAATTTATGAATCAGAAGAAGGGTCTATGGATTCAGAAAGTAAGTCATTGATTTTTACTGAGGACAAGGTTGTCGTCATCAATGGGGATTTCTGTTCGGACCAATTTATATTAGGCAAAAAAGATACCAGCACTTATCAATATTATACTTATAAAGCGGAGCCAAATGAGCTTAAACCTACAATTTTTTCAATCAGTAAATGTGGAAAGGAATATTCAATTGGTGTTCAAGGAAATAAGTTGAATTTAATAAGGACAGGGTCTGAGGGTGAAGAATTTACCAAATCTACATATCTAAAAGATTAAAGAATCTGTTTTCTATAAAGTAAGTAAGTCGGTCCCAAGAAATTGGGACTTTTTGTTTTATATTCCATTATATAATTATCTTGAATTTAACTATTTGATTGCTTATCTTGATTTCAGCAAATTAAGTTTAAATTATGATCTGGGAGATAATGTTTTGTTTTTTAATTATTTCATTTATCTACAGCTCAGTGGGTTTTGGCGGAGGGTCTAGCTATCTGGCAATTTTAACAATATATAGCTTGCCTTTTCAAGAAATACGGTTAATAGCATTAATATGCAATATTATAGTTGTAACAGGTGGGGTTTATGTCTATGTTAAGAACAAACAATTGAATTGGAAGAAAACTGTTCCATTGGTGATAGCAAGTGTGCCCATGGCTTATTTAGGTGCAATTTTAAAAATAAGTCAGGTTGCGTTTTTTATTATTTTAGGATTTAGTTTGATATTCGCCTCGGTACTGCTATGGATTGAAAAACCTTCTATAAATTCATTTAAACAATCAGTAAAACAATCCAATTTAACAGAAGCCTGTTTTGGAGGTGGAATAGGATTTCTATCAGGCTTAGTAGGAATAGGAGGGGGTATTTTCCTTTCGCCTATTTTAAATTTGATACGTTGGGATTCTGCGAAGAAAATTGCAGCTACTGCAAGTTTTTTTATTTTGGTAAATTCTGTTTCGGGAATTGCTGGACAGGTCAAAAGTATTGATTCTGGAATAAATCTTCAAAGATTGTTTTTGCTATGTTTAGCGGTGATAATTGGTGGTTCAATAGGTACAAGAATTTCCATAAAATGGAATCCATTAGTTATCAAACGGATTACTGCAATATTGGTTTTTATTGCAGGGATAAACGTATTGATAAAGTATATGCCACAAATATTTTAGAATGAAGATACAAGTGTTAGGGTTTGGTATAGTAAAGGAAATTTTCTCCTCATCTTCTATTGTTCAGGAAGTTCCTGAGCAGACTACAGTTTTTCATTTAAAACAAGAATTAGAGCGACAATTTCCAGAAATTAAGAAATTAAGGAGTTATTTTATAGCAGTTAATCAGGAATATGCGGGTGATCATGTTGAAATAGCATCAACGGATGAAATTGCGGTTATTCCGCCTGTTAGCGGGGGTTAATATGATTGATGTTAAAATTTCAAGTTTCCAATTAGATCCTGTATTATGTTTGGATATCCAAGCGGATGATTCATGTGGCGGGTTGGTTAGTTTTATAGGAAATGTAAGGCACGAAACACAGGGTAGAAAGGTTAATCATTTGGATTTTGAATGTTATGAACCTATGGCACTCAAAGAGATGCATAAAATTGCGAATTATTGTGTAGAGAACTTAGGTGTTAAGCATGCTGTTATCCATCATCGAGTTGGGATATTGACTCCTGGGGAAACAGCGGTGATTATTGTAGTTTCATCTGCTCACCGTCAAAATGCTTTTCGTGCCTGTCAGTACGCGATTGATATGTTGAAGGAAACGGTTCCGATTTGGAAGAAAGAAGTATTTGTAGACGGAGAGGTTTGGGTTTCAGCACATCCCTAATGCAAATAAAGAAAGAATTGATTACCTTATTTAGGAATTTCATAGGAAATTGAAAATGACAAAGTTAATAGGTGTTTCTGCAAAAAAGGCCAGCATTCAACAGGTTACTGCATCTGAGGTATATGATCTAGAGGATGTTCTATCCGTCGAAGAACCATTAGAAATCCGATTGAGATATCGATCAGGAAGTCAGCAGATAAGCAGCAATGTTTCAGTAACTATGCGTACACCTGGCAATGATGAAGATTTAGCTTTAGGATTTTTATTTACTGAAGGAATAATAAATTCAATTGGAGACATTAAAGGTGTTTCTCATTTGGATATGAGTTGTACCGATAAAAAAGAGAATATTATCGTTGTTGAATTAATGGATCATGCAGTGCCGAACTTAGGGACTTCAGAACGAAATTTCTACACAACCTCCAGTTGTGGAGTTTGTGGTAAGGGATCTATTCAATCGATTAAGACGGTCAGTATCTATCAAAATATTGAGAAATCAGAGCTAAATATTCATCAGGAATATTTGTTTGGAATGGGGAGGAAACTGAAGCTAGGTCAGCTAAATTTTGAAGCATCAGGAGGCATTCATGCTTCGGGGCTATTTAATTTAAATGCTGATCTTTTAGTATTGAGAGAAGATGTTGGAAGACATAATGCATTAGATAAACTTATTGGACATTATTTTCAACAAGGGGAGCTTCCCCTTAACGATAAGATTTTATTATTAAGTGGACGGGCGAGTTTTGAATTGATACAAAAAGCGGCCATGGCAGGTATAAGAATCGTTGCCTCCATTGGAGCACCCTCTAGTCTTGCTGTAGAGTTAGCTGTAGAATTTGATATCACCTTAATAGGATTTTTAAAAGAAAACCGCTTTAACATTTACCACAGCGGGAAAAACATAGTATTAGAATAATTGTTATGAAAATAAGGATTAAAGATAATTCGGTTAGGATTAGATTGACAAGAAGTGAGGTTTCGGAATTGTCGGAGCGTAAACAAATCCTTGCAAAAACAGAATTTATAAATGGGGATTTTGGTTACGGAATTGAGTGTGTTGACCAAGGAGAGCTCAGTGCAAGTTTTGAAGTTGGTCAAATAATTATTCAGATGCCAACTACTTATGTACAAGAATGGATAGAAACAGATCGTGTTACTTTTGAGGGGCAGTTTGGGAAGTTGCATCTTTTATTAGAAAAGGATTTTGTATGCATTGATCGGCCTGAAGAAGATCAGAGTGACAACTATCCAAATCCGAATATTATTTGTTAAATCAAAACCATTGCTAAGATGAAAGAGGGTAAATCAATAGAAGAGATAAAGGAAGAAATCAAACATCAACCTGATGCTGAGAATCCTTATAAATTATTGAATTTAAAATTGACACCTGTTGAGAAATGGGCGGCGGGGGTACCGGCTGTTATGGCCGCTTTCGCTGATTTATTTGAGGAGAAAACTGTTATTCGAGGTACCCGCGCGCTATTCAAGATGAATCAATTTGGCGGCTTTGACTGTCCGAGTTGTGCATGGCCAGACCCTGATGATGAGCGATCCCCATTAGGGGAGTATTGTGAGAATGGTGCAAAAGCACTAGCAGAAGAAGCGACAACAAAACGAGTTACCCCTGAGTTTTTTAAGCAGCATTCGGTTTTTGATTTAGCAAAAATGAATGATTACGAAATTGGAAAAATGGGTCGTATAACAGATCCAATGTACCTTCCAGAAGGAGGAACTCATTATGAAAAAATAACATGGGATGATGCTTTCAAGAAGATTGCAGAACATCTGAATAAATTGAATTCACCTAATGAGGCGGCATTCTATACTTCTGGTCGCACAAGTAATGAAGCATCCTTTGTTTATCAATTGTTTGCGAAAGAATTTGGGACAAACAATATGCCTGACTGTTCCAACATGTGTCATGAGACATCGGGAACTGCACTTATTCCAGTAATTGGGATTGGAAAAGGAACTGTTAAATTAGAGGATTTTTATGAAAGTGAAGTTGTTGTCATCATCGGTCAGAATCCGGGTACAAATGCACCTAGGATGATGTCAGCCTTAGAGAAATGTAAAAATAATGGTGGAAAAATAATTGCTATTAATCCATTACCCGAAGCTGGCCTATTAGGTTTTCATAATCCTCAACAGGTTAGTGGAGTTATTGGCCATGGAGTGAAGTTGGCCGATTTATATTTACCGGTTAGGATAAATGGAGATATGGCCTTGCTGAAAGCACTGGAACTCTTATTGTTGGAAATGGAAGGTAAGTTTCCGGGGCAGGTTTTGGATCAGGATTTTATTCGGGAAAAGACTTTAGGATTTGGGACCTTTGCTGAACAATTTTCAAAAAGCGAATATGAGATTGACTTGTTATGCGAAGCAAGCGGTGTTAGCCGAGCGGATCTAGAAGAAGCCGCTAGTATGTTGGCATTTAAAAAGAAAATAATTGTTTGCTGGGGAATGGGATTGACCCAACAACCGAACGGTGTGGACATGATTCGTGAGATTGTTAACTTATTACTGTTAAAAGGTAGTATTGGTATTCCAGGAGGTGGAGTATGTCCAGTACGAGGACATAGCAATGTTCAGGGAAACCGGACTATGCTGATTAATGAAAAACCTACAGAGGCTCAATTAGACAAAATCCAGGAATTTTTTGGTTTTAATCCTCCACGTGCGCATGGCTATGATGTGGTAAGGGTGATTAAGGCCATACATGAAGAGAAGGTTAAATTTATGTTCTGCATGGGTGGGAATTTTCTATCAGCGACTCCAGACACTACTTTTACAGCAAATGCCATGCGTAAGTTGGATTTATTGGTTTGTGTTTCGACAAAATTAAATCGAGGGCACCTTATCCACGGAAAAGAATCCATTATCCTCCCGACTTATGGACGCAGTGATAAAGACATCATGAATGGAGAAGTGCAGATTGTCACTACCGAAAATTCCATGGGCGTTGTACAATATTCGAAAGGCATGTTGGATGCGGTTTCTGACAATCTAATAAATGAAATGCAAATTGTTTGTAGAATGGCGATGGAGACATTGAAAGGCAGGTCTGTTGTAAATTGGCAACGATATCATGATAGTTATGATGCGGTAAGAGACGATATAGAGGCCTGTATTCCAGGCTTTGAAAATTATAATCTTCGAGTAAGAGAAAAGGGTGGTTTTTATTTACCAAATCGTGCACGTGATGAGCAGTATTTTGCTTCTCAGCTTGACGGTAAAGCACCTTTTACAATGACAGAATTACCTGTCAATACATTGAGAGAGGATGAATTTATGATGGCGACTACTCGGACCCATGACCAATTTAACACGACGATTTATGGTCTTGATGACCGATATAGAGGGATAAAGAATGAACGACGTGTTATTTTTATGAATCAAAAGGATATTGAATCCTTAGGTTTTAAGAGTGGAGATAAGGTTGATCTATACAATTTTGATGATGGAATTGAACGTGTTGCTCCCTTATTCGTCATAGTTTCGTATCAGATTCCCGAAAAGAATACGATGACATATTTTCCAGAGACCAATGTGTTGGTATCGGTAAACAATGTTGTTAAGGATAGCAATATGCCAGCTTCAAAATATGTTAAGATCCAGATTAAGAAACATAATCCTGAAGTATTTAAAAAAGTAGATGAAATGCTTTATAAAGGAGAGCTTCAAAACTAAAGTTGCATTTGAGGTTTCATTCGAAAGGGAACTCTAAGGTTATGGATATTGTTGATTAAATAAATTATAGGTCAGACAATAATTTTCTAGCAATTTCAGCATCCTTTGGAGTATTTACATTCATTAAGTGTTCTGGATTTGGAGGATCTAGTATCAAACAATCTGAATTAATCAAAAGCTTTCTAGGGCAAGTTATTTTATTATTTAAATACTCTAATAGTAATTGGTAAGATGAAGGCTCCCAAATGGTAATTAGAGGTTCAGGAAGGCCATCAAAAGGGCTTTTAAAGGTTGTAGCGATTTTAGAAGAATCTCTGTTTTTTACTAAGAAGGAAATACTTGATACATCAAGTAATGGTAGATCACAGGCAACCACTAACCATGCAGATTTGGGATATTGGTTTAGGGCTGTTAAAATTCCTCCAGTAGGTCCAATACCTATAAATGCATCCTTTAAGCCGGCATATTTCTGGTCTAATTTTGCCATCTGTTCTTCCCTGCAAGAAATAAAAACTTCATTACAGAATGGTTGGATGAGATCAGCCATATAATATTTTTGTTCTTTTTCATGCCATATCATCTGATCTTTATTACTCCCCATTCTAGAGCTCTTTCCGCCGGCCAATACCAATCCATTAAGATTTGATTTTATTTGATCACTTGAAGTCACTTTTACCTCCTGATTTTTTTAATAATTTAGTTTCTCTAATTACTATTTCATGGCTTAGCGCTTTGCACATATCATAAATTGTCAATGCAGCTATAGTTGCACCAGTCAAGGCCTCCATTTCCACTCCAGTTTTAGCTGACACTGATACTGTACATTGAATTATTAATTCTTTATTTGCATTCATTTCAATGCTCACATTGCAATTTTCAATGAACAGTGGGTGGCATAGGGGAATAAGTTCTGAAGTTCGTTTAGCGGCCATTATACCTGCTAAAATTGCAGTTTGATAAACGGGGCCTTTTTTCGTTTGAAAATCTATTTTTTCCAGTTCATTGATAACTTCCTCAGGAAGAAAGATTGTGCTTTGGGCGGTAGCAATACGTTTTGAAATGGATTTTTCACTTATATCGACTATTTTTGGTTGTGACTTTTCGTTTAAATGTGTTAGTTTTTGCATATCTACTTTAATTATTATAACGCCAAATCCTATAACATTCACCTTTAGAAAATTTAGTTTTATTCCATGGTAATTCTATAAAAGCATTTGTATCAGGTAAATGAGAATAATCACCTGACCCATTTGTATTTATAGTTGAAGCGATTAATTCAGCATTTTGATTGACCATTAACTTGACTTGAGCAAAGTATTGTAGCTCGGGTTTAAAATTTAGTTCTGTACTCAATTTAGCAAATTCAACTTGAGGGATTAAATTTAAAGAAGCTTCCAACCAAGGAATAAAATAGCGATGCAGGCACAAAAAGGCAGATACAGGATTTCCGGGAAAGGCAAAAATCAATGTGGATTCTTGACTCTTCCCAAACCAAAATGGTTTTCCGGGCCTTTGTTTTACTTTATGGAAAAACTTCTGAACATTCAGATTCTTCAATACTTCAGGTATATAATCAAATTTTCCCATCGATACCGCACCAGTCAATAGGATGACATCGTAATGTTGTAAATTAGATTTCAATTTAGTTTCTATCATTTCGCGATTATCATTCAAATGCATAGCATGGGCTTGAATTTTATATTTTTTTAATACGGCTTGGATATTTATGGCATTTGACTGGCGTATTTGATAGTCGGTTGGATTTGAATCCATGGGAACCAGTTCATCCCCAGTTGTGATAATCAAGATCCGAGGGAGCTTTTTTACTTTAATTTTTACTTTTCCAATAGATGCAGAAACACCTGATATAGTTGGTGTTATAATATCATCTTTTTTGACTAATATTTCTCCTTTTATTTTGTCACTTCCCTGGGGATGGATATTCTGATTTTTTTGAATAGGAACTTCTTGGACTATAGCTTGTCCATTTTGAATAATTAAATCTTCATATCGAATGACCGTATCTAAATTTTTATTAACTGCCGCACCGGTCATAATTTCGATGCATTGACCTTTACTGTCAATATTGATTGGTGTTTGACCAGCCGCTTGTACTCCTTTAATTTTAAATTTCCTAATACCATCTAAGTAATCCTTAAAAGAAATAGCGATCCCATCAACGGTAGCTCTATTGAAAGGGGGAAGGTCTCGGTCAGCTATTAAATCTTCAGCAAGAATTCTACCTATAGAATCTAATAAAGGAATATCCTCTGAATCAAAATCCTTAGTATGATTTAATATGATTTTTTCAGCCTCTTCAACTAATATCATTTTTTTATCCTCCAATTGTTGCCATGGATCGGTGAAGGTCCAATTTTTCAATGATTTTATTTTGGGCGTCCCATCCATTTTTAGGTTTATGAATAAGTGCTAATTGGATTATTTCCTTAATTTCTTTGTCAGAACATCCTTGTCTCATGATATTTTTTAAATTAATACCATTGGATTGGTAGAGGCAAGTTCTGAATTCACCTGAAGATGTCAGCCTAATTCTATTACAATCTCCGCAAAAAGTACGTGTGTAAGCTGCAATTATGCCAAAGTCTCCATTAAAATTGGGGATTTTAAAGTTTATTGAGGTGGAATTCTTTTCATCAAAAGCTTTATAAAGGCTTGGAAACTTATTCTGGATATGATCCAGAATATTTTTGGCATTCCATTTTAAAGAAATTTCATGATTAGTACCGTTGAAGGGCATTTCTTCAATGAATCTTACGGAAATAGGTTTACATTTTGTCAATTCAACCAATGGAATTATATCATCGATATTTATTCCGTCCATTACAACAGTATTTATTTTTATTTTAAAATTTTCTTTGACTAAGAGATCCAGAGTTTCCAGGACTTTCTCGAATTCATCCCTTCTGGTAATTTTTTTGAATTTTTCTTTGTCTAAGGTATCTAAGCTTAAGTTAATGGCATTAATTCCTAATCTTTTGAGGTCAGGGATAAATTTTTGTGTATTTATTCCATTAGTTGTAATGGCAATATTTTCTAGATTATCTAATTTTGAAATATCATTCAGAAATTGGATAAGGTCTTTTCTTAGGAAAGGTTCACCGCCTGTAATTCTGATTTTAGAAATTCCCAGTTCAGTGAAAATCTTACAGATCCTAAACATTTCTTCTTGACTCATCAAATCCTTTTTAGCATGCCAAGCTAATCCTTCTTCAGGCATACAGTAAGCACATCTAAGATTGCAGCGATCTATTACGGCTAATCTCAAATAATCGATTTTTCTCCCAAACTTATCCTTCAGCATCATAGGTTTATTAGTGAATGTAAATTAAGAAAAAGAAAGAATAAATTTAAAAATTCAGCTGAAAAGGTTCTTTGCTGTTAGCTGAAAAAAAATCCCCGAGTATAAGGTCGGGGATTATAAATCGGCATAGAACCGTAACTATTGTTAAACTATT
>JBEBTR010000109.1:0-11441 GCA_040393725.1 Sphingobacterium endophyticum
AAACCCCTGAGATTGCCGCAGATGTTACCATGCTGCCAATAGACCTATTAGGTGTGGATGCAGCTATTTTATTTTCCGATATTTTGGTTACCGCCGAGGCAATGGGTGGAGACCTTTCCTTCGAACAGGGGGTAGGTCCTCGATTCTCAAATCCAATTAGAAATGCTAAAGATGCCGAATACCTCAACGTAGATTGTTTGGATAAATTGCAGTATGTTGCTGATGCCATCCGCGTCATCCAACAACGATTGGACGGAAATGTTCCATTGATTGGGTTTGCAGGTGCACCTTTCACCATTCTTAGCTATTTAGTGGAGGGTGGTTCCTCGAAAGACTTTAAATTAACCAAGACTTTCATGAACAACCAACCTGAATTAGCTCATAGCATTCTTCAGAAAATTGCTGATGTTACTGTTGAATACCTAAACATGCAGATTGCTGCCGGCGTAAACGCTTTACAGTTGTTCGATAGCTGGGCTTTGGCTTTGTCATGGAATGATTATCAAGAATTTTCCCACCAATACAATAAATACATCATTTCAAAATTAAATAGAAAAGATGTTCCGATTATATCATTTGCCAAAGGTAGTTCAGTATTTGCACCAATTATGGCTGAAGCTCAGCCGGATGTGGTTTCATTAGATTGGAATGCTGATTTATTGAATATCAAAAAAGCATTGCCAAGCAATATGGCCGTTCAAGGAAACTTGGATCCGTTTGTTCTATACGCTGATAAACCAGTGATTAAAAAGAAAATATTAGAATTATTCGAACGTATGCGCGGTGAAAATGGATTCATCTTCAACTTAGGACACGGAATCATGCCTGATATGCCTTTTGACAACGTAAAATACGCAATCGAGGTAATCAAGGAATTCAGATATTAAGAATTTTCAATTTTGAATAGGGGAGCTGTCACATTGTGGCAGCTCCTTTCGTTTTGAAGGCATATCATTTCCTTACGTACCAATGTCATTATTTGAGGATATAATTTTTATTTTTGAATATTAATTCAAATTATGCTTTATCTATACGCGAAAGCAATTCATGTTATTTTTGTTATTTGCTGGATGGCGGGGCTTTTCTATATGCCCCGATTATTTGTCTACCATACCGAAGCTAAACAAAAATCCGATGTTGAATATCAAGTCTTACATAGGCAATTTGTGATTATGGAGAATCGCCTGTGGTGGGTAATTACTACTCCGGCCATGTATATTGCTGTCTTCTCTGCATTGATTATGCTCTACATTAACCCTGCATTATTGAGTACAGGTTGGATGCAGATTAAGCTATGTTTTGTTGCAGCCCTGATTGTTTATCATTTTATCTCTCAAAGGCTCATGCATCAGCTGAGAGATGAGCATTGTAATTGGACTTCTACCCAGTTTAGGCTGTGGAATGAGGTATCTACGCTGATTCTGTTTGCCATCGTTTTCCTAGTTATCCTGAAATCAGCGTTAGGCTGGGTGTTTGGTGTATTGGGCATTTTTGGATTGGGAATTCTACTCATGATACTTGTTAAGCTTTATAAAAAATACAGAAAAAATAAAGGTGAGCAGGTTGACTAATATGTATATTATGAAGAAATTACTTTGGATTGTTTGTGCTTTTATCTTGCCAATAACATTACATGCGCAGGAACATGATTGGGCGTTTGGACTTTATAGCGACTTGAAATTAGACGATGCGGGTTATGATGCCAGTTTCGGGGTTCAGGGTAAGTATGACTTTACTAACCATCAATCCATTCAGGCACAATTCCATGGTCGAGGGGATTTATTAGCGGTTGGTGCTGATTACTTGGTTAGTTTTTTGAACAAGGAGAAATCAAACTTTAACGTATTTATGGGGCTTGGACTGGGACAGGAGTTCTTTACTTATGACTATTCTGTTGAAGGGCCGGAGGACCAACCTATGCGTAGGACTGAGAACTTTACAAAAGCAAATGGACAAATTGGCTTAAGTTATTATTTTCCTGCTGTGGATTTATCCTTATATACAGGTTATAAAGTCAAGTATCAATTTAAGAATGAAGTTACCGAACCTAATTACGTCATGTTAGGTTTGAGATATCATATTTGGTAATGTTTTGGAGGTTAAAATCCTCCAAAACATACATATTTTACTTCAATATATTCGTCAAGGCCATATTTGGAGCCTTCTCTACCCAAACCGGATTGTTTAACGCCACCAAAAGGAGCTGAAGCATTCGATATCAGACCCGTATTCACTCCGACCATCCCTGCTTCTAATTGCTCTGAAGCTCGAAAACACTGGTTAACATCCTGGCTGAAGAAGTACGATGCCAATCCAAATGGCGTATCATTCGCTAGTTGTATGGCTTCTTCTTCGGACTTAAATTTAAATAAGGCACAGATAGGTCCGAAAGTCTCTTCTGTCGCTATAATACTGTCTTTAGGCATATTGGAAAGAACCGTCGGTTCATAAAAGAGGCCTTTCATAGGCTTGCCTCCTGTTTCTACCTTCGCACCTTTAGAAATGGCATCCTGAACATGCTCCTCAACTTTTTTAAGTCCGTCCGCATTGATTAACGGACCAACTTGAGATGTTTTCTTCAATCCGTCTCCAACTACCAATTCACTTACAGCCTTCGTCAATTTTTGGGTAAATTCCTCATAAACCTCTTCCTGTACATAAAAGCGATTGATCGAAACACAGGTCTGACCCGTATTCCTGAATTTACCGGCAACAGCCCCAGCTACTGCCTTATCAATATCTGCATTGTTAAAAACTAAGAATGGTGCATTGCCTCCTAATTCCAATGAAATTCTCTTGATGCTGCTAGCAGCCTGTTCCATCAACGTTTTCCCTACTGAGGTCGAACCCGTAAATGATATCTTTCTGATTTTTTCATTGCTTGCCAATTCCTTACCTATGCCTTTACTGTCCTTCGAGGTGATCACATTAAATACTCCTTTTGGAACTCCGGCCTGATCGGCTAATTTTGCTAATGCAATCGCAGAAAATGGAGTTTGTGATGCCGGCTTCAAGATAACGGTACAGCCTGCAGCCAATGCCGGGCCCACCTTGCGCGTGATCATGGCCAATGGAAAATTCCATGGTGTAATGGCCGCTACAACCCCAACTCCCTGCTTAATGGTCTGCATCCTCGTATTTCCTGCCAAGGAAGGGATCGTCTCTCCATATGCCCGCTTTCCTTCTTCCGCAAACCAGTCAATAAATGAATTCGCATAATCAACTTCAGTAAGGGATTCCTTAATGGGCTTTCCACTCTCCAAAGTCATAATCTCAGCCAACTCCTGCTTATGATCATTAATCAGATTGTATAGGTTCCTAAGGATTCTGGACCGTTCTCCGACAGGCGTGGACTTCCATGAATCCCATGACTTGTAGGCCGTATTGATAAATTTCTGACAATCCTTTACGGTCAAATCCGGTAATTTTCCAACCGGCTTTAGAGTCGATGGATTGATCACTTCAAATGTTTTATCGGAACTTATAAATGAACCGTTTAAATATGCTTTTTCAATTAATAGCGAATTCTTCATAGTAAACTTTTTAATCGAACAATTGGAAATGAGAAATGTTTAATTCGGTAATTTGCACCTTATAGAATGCAAAATGGAGGTCTTAAACCTCCATTTTTATGCTTTATTAAAGATTGTTTAGGGTATGACCCATTTTATCTCTTTTAGTTTTAAGATATCCTTCGTTGAATTTGTTTGGAACGATCTCAATCGGAACGTTGTCTACAACTTCCAGACCATAACCTATTAATCCAGCACGTTTTGTAGGGTTGTTAGACATCAACTTCATTTTTGTAACGCCCATGAATCTCAAAATCTGCGCACCAACACCATAGTCACGCAAGTCTGGCTTAAAACCTAACTGCAGGTTGGCATCCACCGTGTCGATTCCAGTTTCCTGAAGCTTATATGCATGAAGCTTGTTAACAAGGCCAATGCCTCTTCCTTCTTGGTTCATATAAACGATAATCCCTTTTCCCTCTTTCTGAATCATCTCCATCGATTTATGAAGCTGTGGCCCACAATCGCAACGACATGAACCAAAGATATCTCCGGTAACACAAGAGCTGTGAACTCGAACTAAAATAGGCTCATCCTCTTTCCATTCACCTTTGTATAACGCTAAATGTTGCTCACCGGTATTCTTTTGGGTAAAGGCTTTCATTTTGAAGTCTCCCCATTCTGTAGGCATTTCAACGGTAACCTCTTCCTGGATTAAGGTATCGTGTTTTAAACGGTATTCAATTAAATCCTCAATTGAAATGATTTTTAGGTCAAAACGCTCAGCCACCTTGATAAGGTCTGGAAGGCGAGCCATCTCACCATCATCCTTCAAGATTTCTACCAATACTCCTGCAGGTTCAAATCCAGCAAGACGAGCTAGATCCACAGAAGCTTCCGTGTGTCCTGTTCTACGTAAAACACCCCCATCTTTAGCAATTAATGGGAAAATATGTCCTGGACGGCCCAATTCCTCAGGTCTTATGTTCGGGTCAATTAATGCTTTGATTGTTTTGGAACGATCCGAAGCTGAAATACCAGTCGTACATCCATATCCCTGCAAGTCTACTGAAACGGTAAAGTTAGTTTCATAAACCGCTGTATTATCGCTGACCATTAAACCAAGATTAAGTTCTCTACAACGTTCTTCGGTTAATGGGGCACATACCAATCCTCTACCATGCGTAGCCATGAAATTGATGATTTCAGGTGTAGCATTGCGAGCAGCAGTGACAAAATCACCCTCATTCTCACGGTCCTCATCGTCAACTACAATGATAACCTTGCCTGCTTTAATGTCCTCGATCGCTTCTTCAATCGTATTTAATTGGATTTTCATTTGCTTTAAATATGATACAAAGGTAGGGCTATTTAACCATTATTTTATAAGTAAGTTGTCATAAATCGATGAGCTCTATTTATTGCCCAAAATTATATTGTTTAAACAACTATATGGTTTGCCCCACCTTTCTAAATTCTTTTATTTTCAAAGGCATGCTATCTCTAAATTACCTTATGATTTCTATTTGCACTTGGCAAAATTTTAAAATATTCAAAATACACTTTTGAGAAATGATGTGAATACTTAAATCCCGTCAGATAAGCTATTTCCTTAATCTCCAAATCTGTGTTGATTAACAGTTCCTGAGCTTTCTTTAATTTCTGTTTGCGGATATACCCAAAAACGGTATCGCCGAATAAATCTTTGAAAGCATTCTTCAATTTGAATTCATTAATACCGAATTGTCGTGTTAAACTTTTAAGGTGAAGATCTTGATGGAAATTTTCGTCAAGATAATTCTTCAATGTAATCATAATTCCAATATCGGTCTGACTCCATTTGGTTGTTTCGACAGAGTTCTTCGAACCTGAGAAAACTGTTATTATAAGCTCGATGGCCTTTGTCCTGATAAATTGCTTCGCAAATTCTGATTGATAATTATGATCCAACAATTCATAAATCAACTTTTTTTGGACTTCGGAGATTATCGAGGCATGACGGTAGAACGTATAATTCTTTAATAGGAAATGCTCCAATAAATGCTTTTCAGAGTAACCCTGCGTCCTTAATAAGTCATATAGGTATTGCTGATCGATATGAATGTCCAATACTTTACGCGCGCATTTATAAGTAAGATGACCGTTCGTATAGGGGATATTAATAAACTGAAAATGGTTGGATGGAATATGTATGAATTCATTTGTGAGACTTTCAAAAAAGGAATCTCCTTCAATCTCGAATTGAACCTTAATCATGGGTACTTTATGGATTACTTTTAATCGAAAGGGTTGCAATAATTTCCATTCCTGAAAGCTTACCGTAATGCATCCATCATGGAATTTATATAATCTGCCTTCAATGAGTTCATTGTTAATAGTTTTTATTGAAAAACCATTTGCATAGTCCTGACTCTCTGATGAGGCCAATAATGTGTTTAATTCATCATTCCCATACAGTTCTTTTAGGGTAACTGTTTTCATTTTATCCCTTATTTGTTGTTGAATATCCCTTAAATGTTATCGATGCGTAACCAAAAGTAATACTTTTGCCTCATTATTTATAATTAATCTAAATAAAATTAATACATGAAAAACAGGTTTTCGCAGCAAATATTTAAGGCTGCTATTACACTAACATTTTTATTTACTATTCCAGTTCTCATTTTTGCTCAACAAACTGGTATTGTTGAAGGGGAGGTGTTTACTATAGATGGTAAACCACTTTCATATGCTACTATTCGCTTAAAAGACACCAAATTCAACACATCTGTTGATGAATTTGGATCATTTTCCTTACATGCCCCCAAGGGAAATTATACGCTAGAGGTTTCTTATGCTAATTATACTATTTCTTCCATCTCAATTAATATAGAGCCAGGTGAAACGATCCAAGTGGATCGGATTACTGTACAATCCAAATCAACGCAACTTAGGGAAATTATTGTCTCGGACATTCAACGAAACAAGTTCGCTAGAAAAGAAACGCAGGACATTGCAAGGATGCCTTTGGCAAATCTTGAAAATCCGCAGGCCTATTCCGTGATAACTAAAGAGTTAATGATGGAAACTGCAGCAACAGATTATATTTCTGCCATGGCTCAAGTGCCAGGTGCAATAATTACCAATGGTGTTAACGATAGTGGAAATGGAGTAACCATGCGTGGTTTTTCGAATACCAATCAAGGGGGATCCAATATGGTCAGAAATGGTATGCCCGTCGAATCAAGAGCCGTATCTGAAATCTTCAATTTAGAAAAGGTGGAAGTAATTAAAGGTCCTTCTGCAACTTTATTCGGTGCCCAATCCTCAAGCTATGGCGGCATCATAAATAATGTGACTAAAAGACCATTTGAATCTTTTCGAGGTGAGGTAAGCTACACTACCGGAAGCTTTGGAATGAATCGTTTGACAGCTGATATCAATACCCCTCTTAATAAAGATCGAACTGCTATGGGTCGATTTAATGTACTTGGAATGACCAACAATGGTTTTCAGAATGAAGGTAAAGTTACTGCAATGGGATTTGCTACTAGCCTGCTATTCAAAGCTAATAATAAAACAACTGTCAGGTTGGATGCTGATGTTTATAATACAACTAAACCTTTGGTTGCTTTCTTAAGAAATACAAATAAGCTGTCTTATTCTAATTTAAAAGAATATGACCTTCCTTATGATCGCTCCTTTACTTCAGACGATATAGCTACAAACCGTACCAATATCAATATCGGTGCTGAATTGGAATATCAGATTTCGGAGAACTGGAACTCAAAAACCTCTTTCCTATATAATAATACTGGTGACAAAGGTTCTATTTTCATGGTTCCCATGGTCGTAGATGACAATAGAGTGGAACGTCGATATAGAATCTTTGATGATTACAGCATGAACTTTACAGCTGTACAGCAAAATTTCAATGGCTCCTATCAGATTGGGGATGTGAAAAACAAAATCTTAATTGGTGCTGATGCAACTTTCTTCAAGGATAAAAATCTATATATGTTTCCTTACTTCGCCATATATGACACGGTAAGTGTGAAGGATCCATATTGGAAACCCTTGACAAGATCAGAGGTGGAAGCATCAAGACCCAAACGAAGTTATGGTGATGGAATCGATGAAAGTAACTATCGAGTAATTAGCGGTTATCTATCCAATGTGACTAATATTTCCGACCGCTTATTTGTTATGTTAAGCGCTCGTATCAATGCCTTTCATCAAAACGATTTAACAACCTATAACCCTGGACAACCTCAGATTGTTAACGAACAAGGTAAAGTGGAACAGAAAGCTACCGATCCATTTTATGAGGTCGAAGAAGGGTACTCTCAAATAAATGTCTCTCCTAAAATTGGCGTTGTTTATCAACCTCTAAAAGATAGGGTATCTGTCTTTGCAAATTACATGAATAGTTTTTCTAATATCGGAGCTTCTCAGGGACTTTCCAATCCTGCAAATCCTGAATCCGATCCTGTCCTGACCAAATGGAAACCAGAACAAGCCAATCAAATTGAAGTAGGTACAAAACTGGAGTTATTTGATGGATTGTTAAATGCAACGGTAAGCTATTATGACATCCGTGTTAAAGACAAATTGAGAACGGTGATCCCAGGAATCAGTGTGCAAGATGGGAAACTTGAAAGTAAAGGTTTGGAAGTTGATGTGATAGCAAGTCCAACCAGGGGCTGGAACATCATTGCAGGATACGGTTATAACGACAGCGAATACATTGTTGCAGCTGAAAATCAAGTCGGAAAACGTGATGCCTGGAGCCCGAAACATGTGGCCAACTTCTGGACTTCTTATAAATTCTTGGATAATGGGGTTAAAGGATTGGGGTTTGGTGCAGGTTTTAATTACGTAGGAGATGTCTTGCTAAATATGCAAGATGATTTCTATGTACCCGCTTATACTCTTTTGAATGGAACAATATTTTATGACCAACCAAAGTATCGTGTCGGACTTAAATTAAATAATATCGCTAATGTTAAATACTGGGATGTATATGGCAAACCACAACGTCCATTTGAATTCTTAGCGAACTTATCTTTCAAATTCTAATTTGATTTTTCTAATGCCAAACTACTGCAGGGTTCTTTCCTGCGGTAGTTTATTTTCAAAAGCAACCTTAAAATAGAATGATAAAGAATTTTGAATTAAAAACAAGACCCAAACCAGCTTCGAATACTGCACCGGTAAAAAAGAAAGGAAAAAACTGGTTCAGTAGATTGAATGCTTGGTTGCACCTCTGGCCATCTATTGTCTCAGGATTAATCGTTGTCTTTGTATGTCTGACTGGAACAATCATCGTTTATTGTGATGAAATTTTAGATTTTACAGCCGCTGAGTCTAAATATGTGGAGGTAGGAGCTAAACGTGCAACCGCCTCGCAAATTGTGGAAGCTATCCATAAAAAAGATCCTAAATTACGCCTGTCTCAAGTCGTATTCTTTAACGATCCAAAAAGATCTGTCCGGGTCAGAGCGTTCCATGATGATTCAAAACGTTTGAATTTTATCTATATCAACCCCTATACCGCAGAGGTTTTAAAAGTCGATTATACAGGGCATTTCTTTTATGTCACCGCACACCTGCATTCCAATTTACTTAACCGACAATTTGGTGGCTGGATTGTATTGGTATCAACCGTGATTTTTCTGCTAAGCTGTATCACGGGACTGATTTTGTGGTGGCCAAAAAGATGGACAAAAAAAACAAGGCAGGATAGCTTCACCGTGAAATGGAAAGCAAAATTCAAAAGACTAAACTATGACCTTCATAATGTCTACGGCTTTTATTCCTTATTACTATGCTTTATTTTAAGTGCAACAGGTATCGTTATTTTCTTCCATTCTTTAGGTGATGTGCTTATCAAATCCTTTGGTGGTTCTGAAGAGCATATTGACGTTGTTTTGCCAGCTTTTGATGAACATAAATCTTCACTGGATTATGCCCAATATGCTTATCAAGCATTGGCTGAAAACCCAAATAAAAAGAATGCTTCCATTTGGGTTTACAACCTAAACGAATTGGGGGCTTATGTCTTTCAAATGGGAGTGTCAGGGTTAAAAAGTACTGAAAACCTCGATATGGAAATATTTGACCGCTATACCGGAGAAAAACTAACGGTCGAGACTCCATACATCGTCCATGAGAAGGTTGAAAACTATGTGTGGCAACTGCACATGGGCCAGTGGTGGGGCCAATTTGGTAAACTGTCAACTTTTCTTGCCGGTATTATTGCTACTTCATTGCCTATTACTGGTTTCCTAATCTGGTGGGGAAGAAGGAAAAAGAAAAAGAAAATCGCACGCTTATAAACTATCAATCTATGAAAACGACAAACCATTCTATTCATTTTAATCTTTCTATATGCTATTATCTAATCAATTGTGTTTGTTACTACTCTTGTTTTCATCATTTGCCTATTCACAATCTGGAATTCAGGGTATTGTCCTTAATGAAAACAATGAACCTTTAAGCCAGGTTACCATCTCTTTAAAAGGAAGTCAGCTCGAACTCCTTAAAACTGGCCTCACCAATGAAATGGGTGAATTTTCCATTCATATTCCTGAAGGAAACTACCATCTTGAAATATCCCACCAAGGCTACTCGAATTATGTGAAAACTAATTTGAAGGTCGGAAAGGAAGTTTTGGATTTAGGGAAAATCAACCTCATCCCTTCGTCCTTGTCTTTGGATGAAATCAGCATCAAAGGCGAACGTAATCTTATTGAACGTAAATCTGACCGGATGGTGCTAAATATTGAAAACAGCATTCTCGCAGATGGAATGACTGCCCTAGAAATTCTTCAACGGGCTCCGGCTGTTAAGGTCGATGATGATGGTAACATCAGCATGCGTGGAAAATCGGATGTTGCGGTTATGATCAACGGAAAATTATCTTACTTATCTCCAAAGGATCTTGCAACCTTACTCAAAGGAACAGCTTCTTCTTCCTTAAAAAGCATTGAGCTCATTACCAATCCTTCCGCAAAATTTGATGCTCAAGGGATGGGAGGAATGATCAATATTGTTATGAAGAATGACAAGAAGGCTGGCTACCACCTAACAGTTAATTCCTACGGCGGAGCAGGTCGCAAAGAAAGATATGGCGCAGGAATAAACTTTAATGGACAGGTTAACAAATGGAATTTTATCTTGGGTTATGACCGAGGATACAGGGGTGAAAGGGAGTACAGAACCTTCAACCGGTTTTTTGAAAAGAATCCTGATGAAACCTTAGCTCGGAAATCAGTCCAATATTCCGATACCGATGAACCCTTGGAAACAAACAATGCGAAAGTCGGAATCGATTTTCAGGCAAATGAAAAACTGAATTTAGGTATTGCATGGACCGGGAGCTTCGGAACTTACAATAACTTCAATAAAGGATTCAATAATATTTTGTTCAGCAACGATGAAATGATATCCAATTCCCTGACCGATAATAGCAATATAAGTAAATGGATTACCAATACCTTGATGGCCAATGTACAGCAAGCAATTGGAGACCAGGGTAATTTACTTTCAGCTGATTTTGAATATTTAGTTGCCGATTATAAATCCGATCAACAATTAACGTCCGATTTTCAAAAAACAGGCCATCAGAACCCTTATATTTCCAAAAGAAAAAATAAAACCCCTTCGGTATCTGAATTATATGTCGGAAAGTTAGATTATCTACATCATATTTCGACAAACCAACGATTGGAGCTGGGATGGAAGAGTAGTTTTATTGAAACAGACAATAATGCAATCAACGACACCCTAAAAGCGGGCCAATGGGTCAGCGATTGGAGTACAAGCAATCATTTTCTGTATTCAGAAAATATACATGCTGGATACGCTAACTATCATCTGGAGTACAATAATTGGAATTTTACAGCCGGTTTACGTGTTGAAAATACCTATTCTCTAGGCAATCAGTTG
>JBEBTR010000110.1:0-11410 GCA_040393725.1 Sphingobacterium endophyticum
TTCCATTGAAGATTATTTTCACGTATTAAAGATTTTTTAGTCTAATACCTGGCGAGATTTAGAATGATAGATAGGTCTATTAACATTGAGGGCCGTAAAACTTAATTTACAGCCCTCTGTTGCATTATTCTATTCCAACTATACTTTATAGTATTGCTCCCATCCCTTTGCGGGAGGAGGGCCGTAAAGCATCTCATTTGCGAATCTATCGTTGGTGATCTGTTTTGTTTTTGGATCAAACTCGATTCGGTTATTCATCTTCTGTGTAATTACACCTAAGCAGAACACTTGACTCAATGGTCCTGCAATTTCAAAGGAAGACCTTGTTTTCTCTGTCCCTTTACAAGCATTCAAAAAGTTTGCAAAATGGTTGGAAGGACTTTTTGGAACTTCAGGAAGTTTATTCGCTAAATCCTGGGCTTTTGATTCAGGAATAATGGAAAGTGTACTGGCATGGGAGCCACCTTTAAACGTCAAATCCTTACCGTATATAATTTTTCCAGGGTTTAATTTCGCTGGTTCAATTTTTCCGGTGCTAGGAGGTGGAATATTCGGGTCCAATCCGGATACACCATAGCCTTCTGGAATCTGTGGTAAATTATTTAATCCATCATACCAATTGATATCGAGCGCCGGCATATTCTTCCTTTTCGGGAAATGGAAGTTAATGGTGGAAGACATTGGAAAAAAGTAGGAGTTATGTCCTTCTAGATTCTTGGATTCAACTACAGTTGGCAAACCCAATTCTAGGAATTCATGTGCAGTATCCAAAATATGAGCCCCCCAGTCGCCTAATGCTCCCATTCCAAAGTCAAACCAACAGCGCCATTGACCGTTAACAAAGTCTTTATTGTAATGATGCCCCAGGGTTTGCATTTGCCATACTTCCCAATCCAATGTTTCAGGAATTCTTTCAGGGTAAGGGAATCCTGTAATATTGGGATCCCAACCATGCCAACGACGCGGACTGTTCATATGCGCATCTATTCTGGTAACATCTTTGATAATACCGGCATCTTTCCATGCTTTGAACTGGAAATAGTTGGCTTCAGAATGTCCTTGATTTCCCATTTGGGTGGCTAACTTTGGATTTTTTCGTGCCTTAGCCATCATTAACTCGACTTCATTGAAGGTTCTGGCCATTGGTTTTTCGACATATACATGTTTGCCCTGGTCTAATGCGAGCATGGTTATGGCAAAGTGTGAAAAATCAGGCGTTCCTACGACTACTGCATCAAACTGATTGCCCATTTCATCAAATAGTTTTCTGAAATCTTGATATCGCGGAGCATTAGGAAACATCTTTATAATTTCCTGGGTCTGTTTTGCTCCCATATCGACATCACAAAGGGCTACAATATTACATTGACCAGTTTTATATAGCTCTTTAATGATCTCATTCGCTCTATTTCCAATTCCTACACAAGCTAGATTGACACGTTCATTCGGGCTAGCAAGGTTAACTTTTCCAATCACACTATTGGAAAGCAAAACCGCTCCGCCAGCCATGATTGACTTGCTAATAAAGCTTCTGCGTGATAAATAATGATTCATATTTATAGACAGTTTATTTTTTATTTTGATTTTTTAACCTTGATTGAACGGAATGAAACCTCATCACCGTGATCTTGTAATAGAATGTGTCCTTCAGGTGCCTCTCCGAATTTATCCCAATCTTTATATTTACTGATTGCTACTAAATCCCTGAATTCCTTTGATCCACGAGTATATGTCAAAACTTTGACACCATTCAAGAAATAGGTTACTTGATTATTTTTATCTACTACAACTCTACCACGGTTCCATTCACCAACAGGTCTGGTTGCACCACGTCCTTTGTCAGAAGTGATCAAATCATATAGGGACGCTAATGTTCTGTTACCATCACGACCCATTTTTGCATCGGGATGTTTTGCATCATCTAAAATTTGATATTCCAAGCCAATTGCAGAACCAGAGGTTTTTTCAGCGAGAGTGACGAAATACTTAACTCCGCTATTTGCTCCCGGAGTCAATTTGAATTCAAATGATAAGTCAAATACTGCATATTTATCCTTGCTAATGATATCACCACCATTTGTAGATTCTGCTCCATCTGATTTTTGAACGCTGATGGTGCCATTTTTAATCGCCCATCCTTTTTCTGGAAATTTATCGCCCTTAACACTTCTCCATCCATCCGAGTTTTTACCGTTAAATAGCAGCTTGTATCCATTTTTCTGTTCCGTTGGGCTTAACGCATTTGGCGTTAAGTTCACAACATATTGTCCCTCAGGGTATGGGCTAGGTTTTAAATTTTCCGTCTGAATATTGATGTTTTTAAAATAAACCTTCTTTCCATCTTCTTCATCCTTAATGCTGTGAACCTGTAAGCCGATAAAGCCGGAGGCATCAACAGTATCCACTACATATGCCGCAGGTACGCCATTGATCCAGGAGCGCGTTTCATTTCCGATAGCTTCAATACGGATATGGTTCCAATCGTCTTGCTTATAGGATGTTTTTGCTTTTTCATTTAAATCCAATGGATAGATCCATCCACGCCTAGCTTCATCATATATTCCACCAGCCCATGCTCTCGGAGAAGGGTCGATTTCAACTTGTCTTCCATACACTCTTCCCAAACCTTTGTTTCCGTTCGGGTCTATGTGACTCCTTGTCTGAATACCAGAATTAGTTTTGTCGCCCTCCAGTTTTATATCTAATTCAAGGATAAAATCACCATATTCCTTTTCTGTGATTAAAAACGAATTGGGAGTTCCTTTGGTCATTCTACCAACGATTGCACCGTCTTCGACTGTATATGGCGCTTTTCCACCTACAGGTTTCCAACCTTGCAGTGTTTTTCCATCAAATAAAGGCTTTGAATTCTTATTATTTGATTGAGCAAAAACTGTAGACGTGAGCAATAATGCTATTCCAACTGCAGATAGTGACCTTGATATCATTTTCTTTTTCATTGCTTTGTTTTTATTAGTATTCAACATATAAATCATTCTATTCAGCTTTAGGTCCTAAAACAGTTCCTTCATCAGGGACAATTAAAGGTTTTTCATTTCTCTCTGCCCCTGGGTATCCTATGTTCTGGTTGATGACACCTTTTAAGTTTGTATTGATTGCACCAGCAGGTACAGGCCAAAGGATATGGTGCACGGAAATTTTGTATTCTGCCCATTTATGTTTAACGCCCTTGTTGTAAAAGTTGCTTTTTGAAACGACCCGGTCATACCAAAAATTAACGCCCGATTGTTTGATGTTGGAGTTAGTGCCTCCTGGACCGCTGATATTTTCGAGATTGTAAACTCTTCCTCCAAAGATCTCGCAAGGCTTCCTTGTCTTAGCATAAGTGTATGACATTCGAACCAATTCTATATGGCGGTTTTCTTCGTAATATAGTTCCCTTGCTCTTTCATCTAATATTTCACCTATATTAATTTCACCAGCTTGCAATGGAACTGCACCAGCTCTGGTTCTGACTTCATTGATGGCTGTAGCTGCAGCAGCAAGGTTATTCTTCCAGTAATGTGCTTCAGCAAGCAATAAATAAACTTCCGCAGAACGATAAACATACCAAGGTGTTTCGCCTCCTGTCCATGTTGAACTCAATGGATCCGGTACAAAAACTTTGTAATGTGGCCATGAAAACCACAATCTGATCGTATCTTCGGGACTCATACTAGGACTTTTTATAAAGTTCTTTCCATACCATTGACTACCTTTTGCTTTCAAATCAGGACTGTTATATTTTAAGTCTTCCATTCTTTTCCAGCTATTCATATTGTGAATGCCACGTAAATCATTCTTCTCCTTATCGGCTCTCCATACAGAATTGCTGAAATACCAAGTAGGTCTTAACCTTCCAATTCCACGGCCATAGGATTTATTTAAATCCATAGTAGGGTCTGTTTCCCCAGGAGCAACATTGACATTCGTTCCGGTTTGGCCATCTGGAGTTTTGATGTTTCCGTTGTTCCAGAATGGAACTGCATTCCTCATCGTCTCGATTTTTGCTGATCCTTCCGCCTCTGGATATGCCACCACATACATCAAACCTTCAGTATTGCTCATGTCCAGTTTAGCTTCAACGCTATGCAAATCAAACATTAAATTGGTATTCGCCTTATTTTGATTGACAGTGAATCTGTTTCTCATCAATGGATGTTTGGCAACAACTTCATTTCCAACTTTGATCGCTAGATCGAAGTCCTCAAGAGCCATAGCAACTTTCATTAATAAAATTCCACATGCCGCTTTTGAGGTTCTGCCTCGGTCAACAACCTCTGGAACCCATTGATAGGCAAACTCTAGATCTTTCTTAAGCCTCTTTAATATGCTCCAACGATCGTAAGAATAAAAGTCATATTTAGGTTCGTTTATTTCCCAATCCAAGAAAGGGACATCCCCAAATTGATGGACTAATTTATAATAACGGTAAGCCCTTTGAAAATAGGCAGCTCCAAGGATGGCATTCTTTTCAGCATCATCCTTAAAAGTAGCATTGTCAACTCTTGAAATAACGGTATTTGCATATTTAATTCCTTTGTAGGCTTCATACCAATACCAACCTACACGCGTATTGTTTTCGTGGTTTAATTGCGCATCTGGAAGTAGGGCAATATCCATGTTCATTTGTGGACCGGCTTTATCGGTAGTTCCTTCAACAGCTACATCGGATTGAATGATTTCTGTAAGGATGGGAGCGCCATCCCCGAAAAATTCATGGCGCATATTTCTTTCACATGCTGTGAGCGCTGAGTACAGGCCTTCTGGAGTTGAAAGTGCGACTTCTGGAGCGTAAAAAGAGAGCGGTTGGGGTTTTAGCCAGTCTTTGCTGCAGCTTTCCAAAAATGCTATGCTCGATACACCAATAATTCCTGTATATAATAGTTTCTTGTAAGTTTTCATGATTGTAGGTTTATAATGAGAAATTAAGACTTAGGTTGTAAGTTCTTGGAACAGGGAATCCTTCCGGATCACCAAATTCCCAGTGGGGTGCCCACATTGCGGCATTTCTTACTGATGCTGATATTCTTAAGTTTCTAATGCTGGCTTTATCAAGGATATTTGAAGGAACTAAATAGGATAGGGAGATGTTTTCCAACCTTATAAATGATTTATTGATATAATTTGTTCCAATATTCTTAGATCCAATTCTAGCATAATCGTCAATTGGGTTTTCTGGAGTCCAACGAGGCATTACATAGTCCGTAGTACGGTCAGCAAAATTGCTGTTATTCGCTGCGCGGTTGAAACCATCAGTCTGTCCCCAGTTTGAGTAAACAAATACAGATAGGTTGAAATTCTTGTAGTTGAAATCATTTCTCCATGACCAACGGAAACGTGGTGTTTTATATCGTTGGAAAATACGATCGGCGTCAGTCATTACACCATCACCATTCTGATCGATATATTTGAAATCTCCTGGCTGCAAGCCGTATTTTTCAGCCTCCTCAAGTTCACTTTCCTGCCAGATTCCATTTCTTTCGTAATCCCAGATTCGATCTGGATCTTCACCAATAAACCATCTGTTCTTGATATCATCAGCTTCTCTTTGCCCGATCACATTTCCAGCATCATCCAATACATCAATCATATCACCATAAAGGGTTACAATTTTTCTTCTGTTTTTCATGAAGATAAAGTTCGATGACCAATTGAAGGACTCTTTCTGAATGATATTACCTGTGATGCTCACATCTACACCGTGGCTTTTTAATTCGCCTAAGTTTGCAGCCACACTGCTAAAACCGATGATTTCAGGTAATTCACGGTCTACTAATAAATCATGTGTTGTTGCAGAATAAACATCGATTGCCCCGGAGATTCGATTTTTCAGGATTGCAAAGTCTAATCCGAAGTTATAGGAAGCTTTGTTTTCCCATTTCAAACCTAGGTTGGCCATACGGTTTACATACAGTTGAGATCCTAAGTAAATATTTCCTTTTGAGTCGATATATGGGTGTAGACCTGAGGTCATATCAGATAATGCATCGTATTGAGGGATATCTCGGTTACCATTTCTACCCCATGACAATCTTAGTTTACCGTAGTCTAACCATGATTTGGTGCCTTCCATGAATTTTTCATTCGTAAAGTTCCATCCGAAAGCAAGAGCAGGGAAAGTAGCTCTTGGGTTTTGTGCACCGAAGGCAGAATATCCATCTCGACGAACGGATGCGGTTAAGAGATATGTCTCTTTGAAGGAATAGAATAATCTACCCATTAAGGCATCTCCAGTCCGGTAAGTATCATCACTTTCATTTAAAGGAACTGTACCCGCTTGGATTCTATGCCATTCCAAAATATCGCTGGGAACGAAGTTTGAGGCAGTTGCCTTAGTTCTCCAATATTGTCCCTTCTCAGCATTTTGTAAGAGGGTAACTTCGAAATTGTGTTCTCCAAAAGTTTTTTTCCATCTAAGGACGTTGTCCATTTGCCAATTGTATGTTCTATGGAAAGATCTTTCAGCAGTTCCGCCTTTGGCAGCCCATTCTGGGTTCAATGAAGAATCATGGTTATAATATTCTCTCCAGATAAAAGACGGAGTAAAGTTAGATTGGATTTCAAATCCATAAGGAAGTGTAATTATTCCGTAAAGAGTCGCATTTAATGTGTTATAACGGTCCACACGATTTCGGAACATATTGTCGAAGAATGGGTTCACCGGGGTAACGTCTCCAGTTGGAAGCCTTCTATAAAGACTGTTAGGATCACCTATATTATCTGAACCATAAGGAGGGATAATTGCAGATTGTCCCCAGTCTGCTTGAAGGAATCCTTCGTTTCTCGCTGCGAAGTTCGCATTTGTACCCACTTTAAGAAAATTGGTAATTTTTGATTCTAAGTTGATCCTCGTTCTAAAGTTTTTAAATCTATTGCCGACAATGAAACCTTCCCGATCAACGTGATTTAATGAAAAATAATAGTTTAAATTATCTGTTTTATTAGAAATACTGGCTGTATAATCTTGTTGAATTCCTTTGTGAAAAACCAAATCTTGCCAATTAGTTTCTTTGCCAATGAGGTAATTTTCAATTTCAGGCGATCTTAATTCTAATCTGGCTAACCATGACCTTATCAGCTGTTCTTCAGTTACCGAAGTTGCTGCATCTTTTTGGTCATAGTTAAACCAAGTTAATTGGTCAACATTTGACAGCTTTCTAGGATCTACGAACATTTCAGGGTATTTATCATGATAGTCCTGAGCTCTTTTACCCATTTCATAATCATAACGATAGGCTAGAAATTCTTGGCCGTTCATAACCTTAGGCATATAAGAGTTTTCAACAAAGCCATAGTTTCCATTTAATGTAATTGTAGGTTTACCAGAAGCGCCTCGTTTAGTTGTTATTAATACTACACCATTTGCTGCCCGGGCACCATACACTGCGGTAGCACTTGCATCCTTCAAGATGTCGATGGAGGCGATGTCATTAGGATTTAAATCGGCGAATGTACCATCGAAGATTACCCCGTCTACTACATTTAAGGGACTAGCGCCAGCTTTTAAAGTACCTCTTCCTCTGACTAAGAGGTCCGCATCGCCTTTCGCCGTATTTCCTTGTCCGATTACAATACCTGCGGCATTTCCTCTTAATAAATCTTGAACGGATCTGGGAGCTTCTTTTTCCAGTTTTTCAGCTTGCACGGAAGCGACAGCACCAGTAAGGTCCTTACGTTTTTGAGTACCATAGCCGACCACGACAACTTCGTCAAGATCTTCGGCATTAGGTTGCATGGTAATTTGAAGGTCTTGTCCTGTGATGTTGACGGTTTGGGTAATGTACCCGGTATGGGTAAGAGTTAAAGTTCCTCTGTTATTAGCCGGAGCTTCTAATTCGAAAATACCATCTCCATTTGTTGAGGTACCATTACGCGTGCCGGTTAACATGACACTGACACCTTCTATTGGATTACCTTCGATGGATTTTACTGTACCTCGAATAAGGGTTTGATTTTGTTGGGAAAATCCCGGTTCTACAGAGAGTAGGACCATCCATAATAGGGATAGGATGGTTAAAACGTTCTGTTTGGTCATAATTAAATTAGTTAAAGGTTTACATTGTTTTAAATCCTGCTTACCTCAAAGAGATGGAGCCTGATAAAAAATTGTATTAGTAATGATTTTGAAAAAGGTTTATAACACAATAATAACTAATTAATCAGGTGGCTTTGCTAAACCGATATATGTTTATTTACGAAAACGTTATAGTTAATATTAATAATGTAAATATTACATTTATTACTGATAATCAGCATCTTAAGTATTGGTAGGGTAGATGTTGTGAAAAAAGGATTAAATCAAACAAATAATTGAATAAATTATAGAACCCTTGAGTTATTATTAAAAATAATTATCTTGTGTATTCAACTTATCCATTATAAACATATTATGCTATTACTAGGGATTGACTTAGGCACCTCATTTATTAAAGTTTCGGTTGTAGATTCTCAGACAGGAAAGAGAATTGCAACAGCACAATATCCGGATTCAGAAGCGGAAATAATTTCCGTCAAGAAAGGCTGGGCAGAGCAAGATCCGTCGATTTGGTGGGAAAATACAAAGCGAGCAATAAAGAAAGCAAATAGCTCAGGTTCGTATAATCCAAAAGATATTGGGGCAATAGGGATTGCGTATCAAATGCATGGCTTGGTGATTGTTGACGAAAATCAGCAACCACTTAGAAATTCGATCATCTGGTGTGATAGTAGGGCAGTTGAAATAGGAAATCAGGCTTTTTCAGCACTTAATTCAAAAGGATTCCTTCAATCACATTTAAATTCTCCGGGGAATTTTACGGCTTCAAAATTGGCTTGGGTAAAAGAAAATGAACCCGAAGTCTATGAACGCATTTATAAATTTATGTTGCCGGGAGATTTTCTCTGCATGTGTCTGACCAAACAGATTAATTCAAATCCAAGTTCTA
Source organism: Sphingobacterium endophyticum (assembly GCA_040393725.1). GTDB lineage: Bacteria > Bacteroidota > Bacteroidia > Sphingobacteriales > Sphingobacteriaceae > Sphingobacterium > Sphingobacterium endophyticum_A. Next base: position 8,928 of record JBEBTR010000110.1, read on the forward strand.
TTTCAGAAGGTATTCTTTGGGATTTTGAAAGGGATGAACTATCGGAAACCTTATTAAATCACTATGGAATTGATCGTTCCTTAGTTCCGGATATTCAACCTATTTTTTCTAATTATGGATCCTTGGATTCTACTGTTGCTAGTGAATTAGGTTTGTCTGAAAGTGCAATTGTTAGCTACAAGGCTGGCGATCAGCCTAATAATGCACTATCGTTAGGAGTAATTGATGCTGGGGAAGTTGCTGCAACTGCGGGTACTTCAGGAGTAATTTATGCGGTTACGGATCATTTAATCTTTGACAAAGAGTCTAGGGTAAATAGCTTTGCGCACGTGAACCACAGTAAAGACCAAAGTAATATCGGTGTTTTATTATGCATAAATGGCACTGGAATACAGAATAGCTGGATTAAGAAATTAACGGCCAAAGGGTTGGATTATGATCAGATTAACGAAAAGGCAGCAGAAGTGGGAATTGGTTCAGAAGGAATTGTGGTTTTGCCGTTTGGAAACGGAGCTGAGCGGATGTTGAACAATAAAACCGTCCAAGGGCATATTGAGAATCTAGATTTTGTACGCCATGATGAATCCCATGTTTGGCGGGCTGTCCAAGAAGGTATCGCACATTCTTTCAGATATGGATTGGACATCATCAGAGAAAATGATATACACCCCTCAGTAATCAAAGCAGGATATGCGAATATGTTCTTAAGTCCGATATTTCAGCAATCCTTTGCTGGTGTTACCCAGGTACCTGTAGAACTATATGAAAATGATGGGAGTGTTGGAGCTGCATTAGGTGCGGGAATAGGAGCGGAGGTCTATAAAGATAAGAAGGAGGCATTTTCAGGATTAAAGAAGATCAAAACCATTGAACCAAGCGACAAAGACTTATACAATGATCTTTATGGGGCATGGAATAAAAGTTTATTGCAAAAATTATAATCAACGAACATATGAAAGTTTTAACTGGAGAAAAAGAGTATTTTAAAAACATTGGGCAAATTAAGTATGAAGGATTAAATTCTGATAATCCATTGGCATTCCGCTGGTATGATCCGAAAAAGGTTGTTGCAGGAAAGACTATGGAAGACCACTTTAAGTTTGCATGTGCTTATTGGCATTCATTCAATGGAAATGGAGCAGATCCTTTTGGAGGTCAGACTCATTTCTTTCCATGGGATGAAAGGACAAAAACTATTGATAGGGCCAAAGATAAAATGGATGCGGCATTCGAATTTATGACGAAGCTGCAGTTGCCATATTATTGTTTTCATGATGTTGATCTTGTCGACTATGGAGATAATGTAAATGAAAATGATGCTAATTTGGCTGCTATTGTAGAATATGCAAAAGAAAAGCAACAAGAAAGCGGCATTAAGTTATTATGGGGGACAGCAAATTTATTCAGTCACCATCGTTATATGAATGGTGCATCGACAAATCCTGATTTTCATGTGTTAGCACATGCCGGGGCCCAGGTCAAAGCAGCATTAGATGCGACGATTGCATTAAAAGGTGAGAATTACGTGTTTTGGGGGGGGCGTGAAGGTTATATGTCTTTATTAAACACGAATATGAAGCGAGAGCAGGAGCATTTGGCGAAGTTCTTACATATGTCTAAAGATTATGCGAGAAAGAATGGCTTCAAAGGAACGTTCTTTATTGAGCCGAAACCATGTGAACCGACGAAACATCAATATGATTATGATTCAGCTACGGTAATCAGTTTCTTGAGACAATATAATCTATTAGAAGATTTCAAATTGAATATAGAGGTTAACCATGCGACCTTAGCAGGACATACCTTCCAGCATGAGCTACAAGTTGCTGCAGATGCAGGAATGTTAGGTTCAATAGATGCGAACCGTGGAGATTATCAAAATGGTTGGGATACCGATCAGTTTCCAAATGATCTTAATGAATTGACAGAGGCTATGTTGATTATTTTGGAGGCAGGCGGGCTGCAAGGCGGAGGTGTTAACTTTGATGCAAAAATCAGAAGAAACTCAACAGATGCCGAAGATTTATTCTATGCTCATATTGGAGGTATGGACGCATTCGCTAGAGCGTTAGTGACTGCCGATAATATCCTACAAAAATCAGATTACAGGAAAATCAGAGCAGACCGATATGCAAGTTTCGATACAGGAAAAGGTGCGGAATATGAAAAGGGTAAATTGACTCTTGAAGATTTGCGTACTTATGCAGTAGAAAACGGAGAGCCTGAAATGAGAAGCGGTAAACAAGAATTCTTAGAGAATTTGGTAAACCGCTATATCTAATAAATCGGATTGATGGAAAAATTTCCTTGTATATGAGTGGATTACGGAAATAAAGGATTTTTTTAGGAAAATTTTCAATATTTTTTTTGTGAATTAATTATTAAAAACCTATTTTTGTACCACTTTGAAGATGAGGGTTACCCATCAATTCGAAATTCCTGAATAGCTCAGTTGGTTAGAGCATCTGACTGTTAATCAGAGG
>JBEBTR010000111.1:0-11308 GCA_040393725.1 Sphingobacterium endophyticum
AAACCAATTAACTATATGAAAATCGTTTTATTAGGTTATGGAAAAATGGGGCAATTGATTGAGCGCTTCGCCATGAAAAGAGGGCATGAAGTTGTTTTAATCGTTGATGAGCAGAATCGAGATAGCATTAGCTCCGAGGATCTTGAAGATGCTGATATTGCTATTGATTTCAGTACTCCACATGCAGCCTTAGAAAATATTAGTTTATGTTTCGAATCTAACTTGCCCTTGGTTGTGGGGACAACAGGATGGTACGATCATTTAGATGAAGTGAAAGCGACATGTTTAGAAGCGGGTCAATCCTTATTGTATGGATCCAACTTCAGCATTGGAGTTAATATATTTTTCCATATTAATAAGTTGCTGGCAAAAGCAATTAATCCATATAAACAATATGACGTACAGGTAGAAGAAATTCATCATATCCATAAATTGGATGCGCCGAGCGGCACTGCCATAACGATTGCAGAGGGTATTTTAGAAAATAACGAAGATAAAAGTTCTTGGGTAAATTCAGTTGAGGGTTCTGGAGAAGAGGTCATTCCGAAAGCCAATGAATTACTGATTGAAAGCCTAAGAATAGAGGAGGTTCCAGGAACTCATACTGTTCTTTATAGTTCAGAAGTGGATCAGATCGAGTTCAAGCATACTGCCCACAGTAGGGAAGGATTTGCTTTAGGAGCAGTTATTGCTGCTGAATGGCTTTTTGGTAAAAAAGGGTTTTACCAGGTGACGGAAATGTTTGATTTTAATAATTAATATATGTGGTATATCATTTTAGCCATATACATCATAGGATCAGCTTACGGACTTTTCTTATTGTATAAGAAAGCGGGTAAGCAAGGTTGGGAAGCTATTGTTCCAATCTACAGTCAATATGTAATGGCTCAATTAGTTGGAAGGCCAACGTGGTGGATAATATGGCTTTTCGTACCGATCGTGAATGTTTTTATTTTTTACGATTTGTTCTTAAATCTGATCAAAGCATTTGGTAAACGTCGTTTTTGGGAAAATGCAGCAGCTGTATTGGTACCATTTATCGTGTTGCCAATGTGGGGTAGAGATCCCAATGTAAAGTATTTAGGCATACCAACAACCGAGGAATTCAAGAAGAAATATCCATATAAGAAGTCAATGGGTAGAGAATGGGCAGACGCCATTATTTTCGCTACTGTTGCGGCAACCTTAATTCGTGGATTTTTGATTGAGGCGTATATGATACCTACAGGATCGATGGAAAGGAGCCTATTGATTGGAGATTTCCTTTTTGTCAGTAAGTTAAATTATGGTCCAAGAATTCCGATGACACCCTTGGCGTTCCCGTTTGCGCATCATACCATGCCTATCACAGGAGGGAAAGCCTACTCTGAAGCGATAAAAATTCCATATAAACGTTTACCGGGATTCCAAGATATCAAGCGTAATGATGTGGTTGTTTTCAACTATCCTATGGAGGCAGATGCTCCATTCAATAGACCGATCGATAAGCGCGAGAATTACATCAAACGATTGGTCGGTATGCCTGGAGATGTTATATCCATGGAACGTACTAAACTATTTGTAAATGGTGAGCCAGGTTTTGTTGATGAGGATTTCCAAACGAACTACTTGGTTATGACGGACCCCAATGGTTTGAATATGCAAAAATTGTTGGATATGAGGTTGGAGTTGGATCAGCGTTATACGAATCCTGCATCAGGGCAATACGTGATTCATATGACTAAAGAAGAAGCGGAAGAAGTTAAGAAAATGGGTAATATCAAGCAGTTTCAGGAAATTATTTTTGAACCTGGTGATAATAATTCAGAATATGCTGCATTCCCTTTTTATGATAATGGTATAATTTGGAATTACGACAATTTTGGGCCAATTCAGGTGCCTAAAAAAGGTTGGACTGTGAAGTTAGATAGTTTAACTGTGCCATTATATGAAAGAGCCATTAAGGTTTATGAAGGCAATACCTTTGAGAAGAAAGCTGATGGATACTATTTGAATGGTCAGAAAACAGATAGCTACACATTTAAAATGGATTATTATTGGATGATGGGTGATAATCGCCACAACTCTTTGGACTCAAGGGGCTGGGGATTTGTTCCGGAGGACCATATTGTAGGAAAGGCCCTATTTACATGGTTAAGCTGGGACGAAGATGGATCATTCTTATCCAAAATTAGATGGAATAGAATTTTCAGACCTATTCATTAATAGGATTTAGATAAAAAAGAGCGGGGAATCATTTAAATGGTTCCCCGCTCTTTTTATGTTTTGAAATCTCCAACTTCTATCTTAAACAGGATAGATATCTTTTAATAGTTTCTTCCAACCCAAGAAATAGTGCATCAGCAATTAAAGCATGACCAATGCTAACTTCTAAAAGACCGGGAATATTTTGTTTAAAATACTGTAAGTTATTTAAGTCGAGGTCATGGCCTGCATTCAATCCTAATCCAACATCTTGAGCTTTTAATGCGGCTTTGACGTAGGGTTCAATGGCTAATTCTGGATTCTTATGAAATTCGGTTGCATAAGCCTCGGTGTATAATTCGATTCTGTCGGTTCCTGTTTCAGCTGCTGCCTCTACCATTTTTTCATCTGGATCAACGAATATAGAAACTCGGATACCCTGATCCTTGAAAAGTTTCACCATCTCTGATAAATAATCACGGTACTTTATCGTGTCCCAGCCATGGTTGGAGGTTAATTGACCTTCTGCGTCTGGAACTAGGGTGACTTGGGCAGGGGTATTCGCTAAGACAAGATCAACGAATTTCTGCTCCCGACAGTTTCCTTCAATATTAAATTCTGTTGAAATATTTGCTTTTAGGTCATAGACATCCTGATATCGGATATGTCTTTCATCAGGTCTAGGATGTACTGTAATTCCTTGAGCACCAAATTCTTCACAGGCTAAAGCAGTTGCCAATACATTAGGTACATTTCCTCCGCGAGAGTTCCTGAGAGTTGCGATTTTATTAATATTTACGGATAGTTTAGTCATAGTTGAGCTCCTTTTTACAAATTTAATGTTTTAGCAATCCATATCCCTATCATTTTATGATTTTAAATACGACTATCAATGGATAATATTTTTTAAATTGCAGGAAGTATGGATGGTTTAGACTTCAATCTATTAAGTGGCTTCAGGCTACTGGACTTCATTGATATATTGCTTGTGGCAATTATCATCTATTATGTCTATAGCTTAATCAAAGGCACAATAGCTGTAAACATCTTAATTGGTGTAGGATTGTTTTATGGGATCTATCTTGTCGTTAAGCAAATGGAGATGCGCCTACTGACAGAGATCTTTGGCGGATTTATTTCCGTTGGTTCGATTGCACTGATTGTTGTATTTCAACAGGAAATACGAAGGTTTCTATTGCACATTGGTAAGAATATATCTTTAAGAAGGAAAAAATTTCTTTGGTCAATATTTGGAGGCAAGAAGTCTACGCATAGAGATAATGCTGAATTTATTAAACCAATTGTTGAGGCCTGTCAAAACATGTCTAAATCAAGGACCGGGGCATTATTGGTTTTTTCCCGTTATTTTGATGAAGAATATTATCAGACGAGTGGTACTATGATTGATGCTCCAATATCGAAAAGGTTGTTAGAGAGTATTTTTTTTAAGAATTCACCTTTGCATGATGGCGCTGTTATTATCGTTGATAATCGAATTATGACAGCGAGTTCCGTATTGCCTCTATCCGACAGTGAAGATTTACCACCACAATTTGGTCTTCGCCATCGTGCCGCGATAGGTGTTACGGAAGTATCAGAAGCTGTTGCGGTCATTGTTTCAGAAGAAACGGGCGAAATTTCATTTGCAAAGGATGGAAACATCAATATGAACCTTACAGCCGATGAGCTAGAGAAGATTCTTGCGGACGAATTGTAGTTTTCTGAATAAAATTTCTAGTTATCTCTTTTTTACTGAACAATTGTTTTTGTTTGATTATTTTTAGATAACTTTATTCAAATTATAAGACTAAATTCATTGTTATGCATTTCGACGAAAAAAAGCCTATTGATATAGTGTTAAACGATCTGTTTGAACATTACCGAGAAAACGTTTCAGACGTGGATAAAATTACCCAATCTCTCCTTGAACGAGGAGTTGTACAATCCCAATCCGATATCGTAAATGACCATATAGCTTTCCGTACGCTTGGAGTTCCTCATTTGGGAATAAAGTCTTTTGAAAAGATATTCTTATCCTTTGGATATAAAAAGATGGACTATTATTATTTTGAAGGAAAAAAATTGGATGCCTATTGGTATGCACCGCCTGCAGATAACTACCCGAGAATCTTTGTTTCAGAATTGAGGGTTTCAGAATTAAGCCAAGAATCCCAAGATATCATTTATAAATATACTTCTTCCATAAACTCCGATCCGGTTGATGCTTTAGATTTGAGTAATGGACAAGAGGTTGCAGACTTTCTTCAAAGGCCATTATGGGATTTGCCGACCTCTACAGAATATGAGATCCTTTTGAAAGAAAGTGAATATGCCGCATGGGTAATCTATAATCGGTATTATCTAAATCATTATACCATATCTATTCATGAGCTAAAAGACGGCTATAATACCTTGGAGGAATTCAATACATTTTTGGAGAGCATCGGAATAAAACTGAATACCTCAGGAGGGAAAATCAAGACTAGTGAGGATCATTTATTGAGACAAAGCAGTACAGTATCCGCATTATATGATGCTGAGTTTGCAGATGGGAAGACCTTGGAGATTGCGGGAAGTTATGTTGAGTTTGCTGAACGAAGTGTATTACCGCAGTTTAAGCATCTTTCTAAAGAAGATATTAAAAGATCACATCGACGTGATGGCTTTGAGACCAACAACGCAGATAAGATTTTTGAAAGTACATATACATCACAAATAAAGGGTTCATAGCTTATGGAAGAGCAGTTGAAACTGCTTTCGGAGGAATTGAGGGGGGAGTTATTTTGGGATGAAAAGATGCGTCTCTTATATGCAACAGACGCATCTGCCTATCGAGAACTCCCACTCGCGGTCGCCTATCCAAAGGATAAGCAAGACCTAATAGTGCTCATAAAATTTGCTGAGGAAAATAGAACTTCCCTAATTCCGCGCACTGCAGGTACTTCACTAGCTGGGCAAGTAGTGGGTTCGGGAATTGTGGTAGATGTATCAAAATATTTCACGCAAATATTAGAAGTTAATCCAGAGGAATCATGGGTTAGAGTTCAACCTGGAGTAATTCGAGACGAACTCAACATGTTCCTCAAGCCATATCAGCTTTATTTTGGACCAGAAACATCTACAGCAAATCGAGCCATGATAGGTGGTATGGTTGGGAATAATTCCTGTGGTTCAAATTCCTTAATTTATGGGAGTGCCAGAGAGCATACGTTGGAGGTTGAAGCTCTACTAAGTGATGGTTCTGAGGTAACCTTTAAATCTTTAAATTTTGACGATTTCAATTCAAAATGTAATCAATCAAACTTAGAAGGCCGCATCTATAAACATATTCGAAGTTTGCTCGGTAACTACCAAAATCAAGTTGAAATTCGAGCGAATTATCCTAAACAATCCATTCATCGCCGGAATACAGGTTATGCTGTTGATATGCTGTTAGAAACCGATCCATTCACTGAAGGAGCTGAGCCTTTCAATTTTTGTAAATTAATCTGTGGGTCAGAGGGGACTTTGGCATTTATTACAGAGATCAAGGTTCATGTGAATCCTTTAGCGAGTAACCCAAGTGGTTTGCTTTGCGTTCATTTTAGAACGTTGGAAGAGGCATTAAAAGGCAATCTTATCATATTGAAGCATGGTCCTTTGGTTAGTGAATTGATGGATCGCTATATTTTGGATTGTACCAAGAATAATTTGGAACAATCTAAAAATCGTTTTTTTGTTGAAGGAGATCCTGAAGCAATTTTGATTGCAGAATATGATGGAATTGATCAGGATGATATCTTAGCAAGGGTAAAGGCTGTAGAAGAGGACTTGCTGGCACATGGATTAGGATATCATTTTCCTGTTGTGTTAGGTGATGACAAAAAGAAGGTTTGGAATTTGCGCAAAGCGGGATTAGGACTTTTAAGTAATGTCCCTGGGGATGAAAAACCAGTTGCTGTCATTGAAGATACTGCTGTGGATGTAGAGGACCTTCCAAGTTATATCCACGATTTTAATAAAATTTTGAAGCGGTATGATTTGTATGCTGTTCATTATGCACATGCCGCGACCGGCGAACTTCACCTTCGCCCAATTATCAACTTAAAAACCGAAGAAGGGAATCAATTATTCAGGGATATTGCTTTGGAAATTGCTCATTTAGTAAAGCAATATAAAGGTTCTTTAAGTGGGGAACATGGAGATGGTCGATTGAGAGGAGAATTCATTCCATTGATGATCGGGGATCACAATTATAGGCTGTTAAAGGAAATAAAGAATACCTGGGATCCAGAAGGAATCTTCAATCCTGGGAAAATTGTGGATACTCCGGCTATGAATACCTCGCTCCGATATACGCCCGGGCAGAAGGATAGAGAAATTAAAACAGTTTTTAGATTTCGGGGTCAAACGATCTTGCAACATGCTGAGCAATGTAATGGGTCAGGAGATTGCAGAAAGAGCCATCTTTCAGGCGGAACGATGTGCCCATCGTACATGGCGACTAAGGATGAGAAGGATACAACCAGGGCAAGGGCTAATATTTTGCGAGAAATGCTAACCCATTCTGACAAGAAAAATCCTTTTGACCATGAAGAGATCAAAGAGGTTATGGATCTTTGTTTAAGTTGTAAAGCCTGCAAATCAGAATGTCCATCCAGTGTGGATATGGCCAAATTAAAGGCGGAATTCTTACAAGGATATCATGATAGTCATCCTGTTCCATTTAGGACACGTATGATTGCTCATGTAGATTCCATGACTCAAATGATACAGCCGATTGCTGAACTATATAATTTTGTTGTCGGCAATACATTGACTTCCGGACTGGTTAAAAATGTTCTGGGGTTTGCTTCGAAGAGAAATATACCCAAAATAGCCTCAACTACCCTGAGGGAATGGTTTCAGAAAAAAGATAAACCTCATTCAGGACATCAAACTGGAATCAGAACAGTTTACTTCTTCTGTGATGAATTCACGAATTTCAATGATGTTGAAATAGGTAAAAAGGCAATTCTCTTGTTGGAGAAGTTGGGCTATGAAGTATTGATGATCCAACATGCTTTTTCAGGCCGAGCTCTCCTGTCAAAAGGTTTTTTGAGAGAGGCAAAAAAACTGGCAAATAAAAATGTTGAAGTTTTTAAAGATCGTCTAAATAAAGACACTAAGCTGGTTTCCGTGGAACCATCAACGATCTTAACCTTTAGGGATGAGTATGTTGATTTGGTGGATGAACATTTAATAGAAGAAGCAGAACGGATAGCGCCTTTAGCATTAACTATTGAGGAGTTTATATGGGAAGAATATTTGGCAGGGAATATTTCATCTACCCAATTTGAATCCAGGGAGGAAGAAATTATTTTGCATGGCCATTGTCAGCAGAAAGCATGGGGATTGATGCCGATTGTCAATAAGGTTCTAGAGATTCCAACAAATTATAAAGTCAGGGAAATCCCTTCCGGTTGTTGTGGTATGGCCGGTTCTTTTGGCTATGAAAAGGAGCATTTTGATATTTCTATGAAAATTGGGGAGTTGGTTTTGTTTCCAGCGGTCAGGAATAAGAAAGATGCAACCTTAGTTGTAGCGCCAGGAGCAAGCTGTAGACACCAGATAATGGATGGAACAGGGGTTGAGTCTAAACATCCTGTAGAAATCCTTTATAAGGCTTTAAAATAGTTTATTATAAGTCACTAAAAAAAAATAAGCAGGCCATTTTTGCCTGCTTATTTTTTTATTTATTAATGATTTACTTTTTAGCAGCCTCTAATGCTTGTGTGTTCAACTTAACATATTCTTGATTGTTAGAAGCTTTAGCGATTGCAAGTCCTTCTTCAGCAGCTTTAACAGCTCCGGCTTTATCACCTGCTTTAGCTAATACTAATGATTTCCAGTATTTGATGTGTGGAGCTTTGGTGTTTCCTTTATCAGCTTCTTTCATCCATTCCACTGTTTTTTTAAGATCTAGATCATTACCGAAATAATACATTGCAGCTTGGAAGTAAGGTTTTTTATCGCCTTTCATAGCCTCGTCAATGCTAGCAAGGATTTCAGCTTTCTGATCTACAGCAACATTGAAAGCAACTTTTGTTTTTTCCCAGCTTAAAGATAAGTCCACAGATTGCTCATGAACATTGTCAAACTCAATAGTAAAAGTTTCTGCAGGAGTTTCCAATGATTTAGGTTTTACCTTTACCCTCAAAACGTCATCCGCTTTGTCATAGGTATAAGCTCCCCATTGTTTAGCGTTGTTATTGAAGATAATAGTCCATTCATCTTTTCCAGGGATTGTAAATAATGCATAGGTTCCGGCCGCAAGTTTTTGGCCTTCGATCATTACTTCAGATTGAAAAGTAATGTTGGTCGCATTGTTCGCACCCGTACGCCAAATTTGATCATAAGGAACTAGGTCTCCAAAGATGGTTCTTCCTTTTGCACTTGGACGTTGATACACGACACTAATCTGTTCTATTCCTAAATCCTGAAGGATAAATTGTGTACTACTTGGTTGCGGTAACTTTAATTGAGCCTCAGCTTGAGAAGAAGTCAATACAAGCCCTGCCGCAACAAGGATACTTAATGCTAATTTTTTCATAATCATTTTAATAGAATATCCGAAGATAAGAAACTCCCCTAAATAAACAATGGAGTTAGATAACTAACTCCATTGTTAAGCAAAATATTAAGCTTGTGTTTTTTTCCTAACCTTATGTCCAGAAATGGCATAATATAGGATATACAAGTAACAAGGTAATGCTATCCAATATGCTTGATGCGCACCTACCGAATGAGACAATGCTCCATATAATAATGGAATAACAGCACCACCTGCAATACCCATTACTAAAATACCAGACGCGGCACTAGTAAATTTACCTACACCTTTCAATGCTAAAGGCCAAATTGCAGGCCATACCAATGAATTAGCCAATCCTAATAGACCAACTAAAGTTAAAGAAACCATTCCGTCGGTTAAGATAATTCCAACTGTTAGGATAATACCTAAGATAGCACAAAGCTTTAAAGCCGTTTCTTGAGAAAGATATTTTGGAATAGCAATAATTCCGATGATGTATCCAACCACCATTGATCCCATTGTAAATGAGGTGAAAAATTTCGCAGTCGTTAACGGAATACCTAAGAAAGTTCCGTATGCAATAATGGTATCACCAGCTAGTACTTCAACACCTACATAGGCAAATAATGCGATGAAGCCTAATAATACATGTGGAAAATCAAATATACTTTGTTTAGATTCTGTTAAGTTATGGTGTGAAGCATCCTCTTCTTCGTCACCTTTAACTTCGGGAAGGTTAGATTTTGAAATCCAAAATGCCAAAATGATTAATACAACTACAATTCCTATATAAGGATTTACTACCTGAAGGGCGATTTTGTCTAATGCAATACTTGATTCCTCAGGAGTCATGTTTGCTAATTGATTTTTAACTTTATCGGCTTCATCTAGCTTAAGGAAGTAACCTAAGATGATTGGAGCTAATGCACCTGCAAATTTATTACAGATACCCATAATACTTATTCTTCTAGCTGCAGTTTCAACCGGTCCTAAGATTGTGATATAAGGATTTGAAGCAGTTTGCAAGATTGCAAGTCCACCTCCCATGATGAATAGTCCAAGTAAGAAAAGAATATATGTTCTCGAATATGCAGCCGGAATAAACAATAACGCACCTACGGCCATAATTCCGAGTGAAACTGCCATCCCATTCTTGAATCCGAATTTATTCAGTACCCAAGTTGAGACAGGAGCCATCACCAAGTATGCAATGTAAAATGCAAAGGTTACGAAATAGGATTGAACTTCAGATAATTCACATGCTATACGTAGATATGGGATTAATAAGGAGTTTAACCAGGTCGCAAAACCAAAGATAAAGAACAAGGATCCGATGATGATCATTGGCCCTACGGTAGATTGATTATTTTGAGTTGTCATAAAGTTGATTTACGAATTAATAATAATGGTAGCTACAAGGCTAATAAAATAATTCGATAAATAAAAGGAGAATTTAGAAGGCAATCGATTGCATTTGGCATAAAAAAAGGAGACATTACAAAGTAATGTCTCCTCAAAACCTAAACCGTATCATAAAACCATATAGATATGATACCTGTTCAACAGATGTTGCAACAATTTGTTTTAGATTTTCGGTTTTTTTATAACGGCAATGGTAAGCCTGGATATACACACCAATTGATTTCTTTCATTATGGATCTGAATGTCCCATACATGTGTCGTTTTGCCGATATGGTAAGCTTTGCAAGTTGCCCGAACTACACCTTTCGTTACTGGCCTTAAATGATTTGCATTAATTTCAAGGCCGACACCTGCCCACTCTTCTGAATCGACAACCATATTAGATGCAATGCTGCCAACGGATTCTGCCAATACACAGGATGCGCCGCCATGTAACAAACCGTAAGGCTGTTTTACCTTTTCGTTCACGGGCATTTCGGCGACTAACGCATCAGGGGTTATTGATACGGCTTTGATATCCAAGAAGCCGGTCATATTTATCGCAAATAAACTGTTGATTTCCTCTAAGCTGTAATCTCTATACCACATTGTTGTTTAATTTTTGATCTTTAAGGTAACGTGATTTTAAAAGAATAACATGGTGATTCAAGTGGCCAGCAATGATATATAGAAATGCCCGGACACTTATCAAACGGTCGGATGCCATTCCTTTTCGATTTAATTCCGTTTCATCAAAGGAATTGAAAAGAAACATATTGGCTTTTCTTAAATGCTCGAATTCTTCCGCAATGTCAGCTAAACTTCTTTCGTTGTGCCTTCCATTCGCAACAAATTCATCTTGTTCAAATGGGGAGAGAGCGGTCATATCGTTTCTTGCAAACCTCAATGCCCGATAGGTCATGATACGTTCAGCATCCAGGATATGGCACAACACTTCTTTGATGGACCATTTATCTTCCGCGTAGCGAAATGTTCCCAATTCTTCAGGGATACTAGCAATAAATTCAGGAAATGATTCGATTTGTTGGTTCAATTCTTCCATGACATCACCTGTTATGGTTTCGATGTAGTCATTGAAAATCGCTGGATATTCATCAGATTTGAGTGGGTTCATAGCGTAAATTACTTTTTAATACAATTCTAAATGTT
>JBEBTR010000112.1:0-11259 GCA_040393725.1 Sphingobacterium endophyticum
TAACATGGAATACCGATTTCAACATTTCATTCAACAGAAATAAAGTAATTGCTTTAGGAAGAAGTACTGACCCAATTTATTCTGGCGCTAGTTCCGAAGGTAACTTCACAAACATTACAAGAATTGGTGAACCCGTAGGGATGATCATCGGATATGTGGTAGAAGGAATTTACCAAAACCAAGCTGATCTAGATAAATATCCTGCATTCCCAGGTGCTATCCCAGGAAACTTAAGAATGAAAGATGTAAATGGCGATGGTCAAATTACACCTAATGATGACTTTGATGTGATTGGAAATCCATATCCAGATTTCACTTTGGGTATGACTAACACCGTAACCTATAAAGGATTTGATGCACGTGTAAATCTTGTTGCTTCTATGGGACAAGAAATGTTGCATGCAACAAGATTCTATACAGACAATATCGATGGGGTATTTAATGTAAGAAAAGAAGTTGCTGATCGTTGGCGTTCAGAAGATAATCCGGGAAGTGGGAAAGTTCCTACAACTAATGGTACAGGAAGAGGTCGTGTGATGTACCGTGATACGCATTCATTGTTCATTGATAAAACTGATTATTTATGGATTAAGAATATCACTCTTGGATATACCATTCCAAAAAGTATAGGTGGTGTTGTAAATAACCTAAGAATTTATGCTAACCTTCAGAATCCATTTGTATTTACAGGTTATGAAGGTAATCCAGAAGGAACTAATTTAAACAGAGGCGATACCAGCCCTCTAGTACCGGGTATAGATTATTCAGCTTACCCAGTTCCAAGAATTTACTCATTAGGTTTGAACTTCAATTTTTAAGACGAGAATTATGAAATTAAAATATATTCTATTAGGTCTAGGGTTATTGAGCATGAGCTCTTGCAATAAATTATTGGATGTAAAACCCTATGACTTTTCCAGTGGAGATAATTATTACGAAAACGAAGGCCAAGTACTCCGTGCCGTAAATGGTGTATATAGTAGGTTGCAAGGATTATATACAAGTGATTTTTGGGCAATGACTGAAATGGTTTCAGATAATACCAATTATCAATATGACGAGACTGACCGTGGTGCACAGCAACGAGAAGAAATTGATGAATTCTTGATCACTTCATCAAACAATTACGTCAATACTACATGGGTTAACTTATTCGGAATTATTCAACAAGCGAACGTTATTATCAGTAGAATTGATCAAGTTCCATTCGCGGATGAAAAAATAAAGTTACAATACCTAGGAGAGGCCAAATTTATCAGAGCATTTTCTTATTTTCACTTAGTGCGATTATTTGGGGAGCTACCTTTACATTTGAAGGAGGTAGCAAATCCATCGGAAGCATTTACGGATGGCAAGAAAGCAACTGTCGATGAGGTTTATACCGCAATTATCCAGGATGCGAAAGATGCTATAGCAAGTTTACCTCCAGGATATGACCCTGCCAATTTAGGTAGGGCGACTAAAGGTGCTGCTTATACTTTATTAGGTGATGTTTATTTAACTCGGAAGCAGTATGCGGAAGCAGTTACAAACTTCACAGAAGTAACTAAACTGGGATATTCATTGATGCCTGATTATGCGTCTTGTTTTAGCCCGACTTCAAAGAATAATGCAGAATCCGTATTTGAAATTCAGTATGACCAATCTGTGGAAGGAGAAAATAGTAATTTCATCTACATGTTTGGTCCTCGGAATGCGAAAATGAAATTGGTTGGATTCTCAGGAAACCTGGGCGGAAGCAATATTCCTACGCCAAGCATTTATGATGCATACGAGGCAGGCGATAATAGAAGAGATAAATCTATTGAATTTTTTACTGACCCTTCTAACTCGAAGTTTCAAGAATCAGTAGCATTCGGAGGAAAGATTCCATTTATCAAGAAATTCTACCATTCGCCTTATCCTGAAGATGGAAGATCAAATGAAAATTGGCCAATTTATCGATATGGACATGTGTTGTTATTATTGGCTGAGGCACAAAACGAAGCAGGATCTGGAGATCCTTATGCTAACCTAAACCTGGTAAGAAAACGTGCAGGCTTAAAACCTTTATCAGGACTTTCTAAAGATGCTTTACGTGAAGCAATCGCCAAAGAGCAACGTGTTGAAGTTGCATTTGAAGATCATCGTTGGTATCAGCTGTTGAGAACCGGAAAAGCAATCGAAGTAATGACTGCTCACGGTACTGCAGAAAAGAAACGTCTGTCAAGGTTAAGTGCGGCTTCTTACAATATTCAATCGTTCAAACTATTGTTCCCGATCCCTCAACGAGAGATTCAGATCAATGGAATCGAACAAAACCCAGGTTGGTAAAACTATTTTAGCTGTTATATACTAATACAACATAATAACCAAATGATAAAAACTAAAAGAGCACAATTGTATTTGTTTTCCATGCTTTTACTGTTCATGGCAGGAGCATGTAAGCAAGAGAAGGAAAAAGAAGAAGTCAAAACCCCAAATCCCAAAACAGATAAAATTGTTTTACCTGAAGGATTTGTGATAGAACATATCTATAGCCCTTCTGATGACAAAAAAGGATCTTGGGTATCCATGACTTTTGATGACAAGGGTCGTATGATCACATCAGATCAATTTGGTGGTCTATTTCGAGTAGAATTACCTCCAATGGGTTCTGATTCCACGGTTAAACCAAAAATTGAAGCCTTGGATTTCCCGATTGAAAATCGTGATCCGAAAGACACAACTTCTAATAAAGTTGGGATGGGCTTTGCTCAAGGTTTATTATGGGCTAATAACAGCTTATATGTCATGATCAACCACCGTCCAAACGAAAACCTTTCCAAAGGATCTGGCCTTTACCGAATCCAGGATACCAATAACGACGATAAACTAGATAAAATCACTCAACTTTTAGCTTTAAATGGTGAAGGTGAGCACGGTCCCCATAGTATTGTTCAAGGTCCTGATTCTGCAATTTACATTATTGCCGGTAATTTCACCGAAATTCCCAAGATGGATAGTTATCGTTTGACTCCTAACAACAATGTTGACAATTTAATTCCATTGATTCTTGACACCCATGGTCACGATTCTGATTCGCATAACCATGGTGGATGGATCGCCAAAACAGATGCAGAAGGTAAATCCTGGGAGCTAATCGCTTCGGGTATGCGTAATGGATTTGATATCGCATTCAACAATGAAGGCGAATTATTTACTTACGACTCTGATATGGAATGGGATTTCGGTATGCCATGGTACCGCCCTACTCGTATTCTTCATGTAACTAGTGGAGCTGAATTCGGATGGAGAAAAGGTGACGCAAAATGGGATGAAAGATTTTTAGATAATCTACCTGCTGTATTGAATATTGGCCAGGGTTCTCCGACCAACTTTATCAATCCTAACAAAGCTAAATTTCCTGATAAATACAGAAATAGCCTATTGGCATTTGATTGGAGTTTCGGGATTATCTATGCTATCCAATTAAAACAAGATGGTGCAAGTTATAAAGCTAATGCGGAAGAATTTATTTCTGGTTCCCCATTACCTTTAACTGATGGTACAATAGGTCCCGATGGCTCATTGTATTTTCTGACCGGCGGAAGGCGTTTAGAATCTGATTTATACCGTGTTTACCATAAGGATCACGAGAAAATCAAAGCCGAAACAGCAAAATCTGAGCCATCTGAGGACATTAAATTACGTCGTGAGATTGAACAATACCACCGCAAATCTGACGGTGCTGCAGAAAAAGTATGGGAATATTTGGGTCACAAAGACCGTCATATCCGGTATGCAGCGCGTGTTGCTTTAGAACACCAACCATTTGACTCTTGGAAAAACCTTGTTTTTGCAGAAAAGAATGTTGTACGTTTAACGGAAGCTATGGTAGCTGTTGCTCATGTGGCTGATCCATCTTACAAAACTCAGGTATTAAATAAACTATCAACCATTCCTGTTGAAAAAATCACACCAAGGATGTTAGAAAATTTATTGAGAGTTTACGAAATCGTGATTTCAAGGATGGGCAAAATTGAAGGTGCACCAGCAGCAGCAATTGCACAGCGCCTTGAACCTTTGTATCCAGCTAAAACAAATTATTTAAACCGAGAATTATCTAAAGTATTGTTAGCACTAAATAGCGAACCTGCTGTAAAGAAAACATTGGATCTTTTAGCTAACGCTAAGGACGATACGATTCAAACGACCTATATGAGTTCTTCAGACATGATCTTAAGAAACCCTCAATATGGTTTGGACATCGCCGATATGTTGGCAAATATCCCTCCTGCTCAACAGATATTCTTAGCAACTGCATTGAGTAATACAAGTGCTGGATGGACTCCTGAATACCGTGATGAGTATTTCAAATGGTTCTATAAAGGTTTCGGTTATAAAGGTGGGAACAGTTATATCGGTTTTATTGACAATGCACGTAAAATGGCATTAACCCATGTACCAAAAGATCAATTTGAGATGTACAGCAAAATGTCTGGAGATTCATTAGTTAATGAAAAAGGAACTAGACTTGCTGAAAATGTCGAAGGACCAAAAGGCCCAGGAAGAAAATGGGAAGTGGACTCTGCATTAAAAGTAGTAGAAGAAAACTCAGGGGTTCGCAACTTTAAACGTGGAAGGGAATTATTCTTGGCCATGAAGTGTGGTTCTTGCCATACCATCAAAGGTGAAGGCGGTTCAGTAGGGCCGGATTTGACGCAACTCGGATCTCGATTCTCAAAACGCGATATGCTTGAAGCGATTATTGAGCCTAGTAAAGTAATCTCTGACCAATATGAATCTAAGGTTTTCAACATGAAAGACGGTACATCAGTTTTGGGTCGTTTAATGAGTGAAGATGAAAAGAATTATGTGATTTCCCAAAACCCTTATGCTCCACATGTTACAAAAACAATTGCGAAGGGGGATGTTAAATCAATGAATCGTTCTGAAGTCTCAATCATGCCTCCAGGAACATTAAATGTCATGAGCCCTGATGAGGTGAAAGATATCATTGCCTACTTAATGTCAGGTGGTAATGAGAACAATGAAATTTATAAGAAAAAATAAAAAGGAAATTGGAAAGCTCAAATAAAGACTGGTTGGATAAAGTCTCCCACATCGCACAGGTTGGGGGCATAGAAACTTCTATTTTAGACAATGGAAGAGGTAAAGGAACCCGAATTGCATGGATCAACACCGGTGCTGGATTACGTTTTAAAGTAGTCATAGATCGAGGTATGGACATTGCGGACGCTTCATTCAATCAGTTTAATTTGAGTTGGTTAAGTCGACTGGGCGTGACCTCGCCACAGCCTTTTTCTGATAAAGGGATTGATTGGTTGAGGACTTTTGGTGGTGGTCTGTTAACAACATGTGGAGTCACCCATGTGGGTGGTCCAGAAGAAGATGAATTTGGTAAAAGGGGATTACATGACCAATACAGTAACACTCCTGCTGAGCTTATTACTGTTAAACAACCAGACCCTATTAATGGAGACTTAGAAATGTCAATTTCAGGAAAAATGTTTCAAGGCCATCCCTTAGGAGATAACATCGAAATAAAGCGCACTATAAGATGTATTCTAGGCGATCCAAAAATTTACTTGGAGGATGAAGTTCAAAATATTGGTAACATCTATTCTTCCCATATGATTTTATACCATTTCAACTTTGGATGGCCTTTTATTGATAGCGGAACCAAACTCCTTTGGAAAGGGGCTTGGAAATCCCGCGAAACAGGGGAAGACAACAAAATATTTAAAGAAGGACAAGACTTTCGTACTTGTCAGGAACCCAGGGCAGATCATAGTGGTTCAGGTGAAGAAGCAGTCCTAATTGATATTGAGGCAGACCAAGATGGTAATGCTACCTGTGGAATCTACAATGAAAAATTAGGCTTTGCATTAAAATTAGACTTCGATAAGAAGCAACTGCCATGGTTAACTAATTGGCAACATTGGGGTAAGGGTGAATATGTCACTGGACTTGAACCTGGAACCAACCCACCCTTAGGTCAGAAACTCATGCGTGAGCGTGGAGAATTAATTCAACTTAAACCCGGAGAAAAGAGAAAATATAGCTTAGAAATAAGTATATTGAATAACTCGGACTCCATAACCGAATTTGTAAACAAGTATATAAACCTATAATAATTACGAGAATGGAAATCATTGAAAAGGCATTCGAACAAGGAAAAGGAATATTAAGACTAGCACCAAACTGGGTTCCTAGATCTTTTTGTGTACCTGGACGAAGGATAAAACTTCACCCAGACGACTATTATGTTTTAGGCGGTGAACGTGGTGGTATCGATGAAAGATGGTTTTCATCAACTACTCCTGCTAAAAACGGTCCTCTGACTGGTGAGTTCGAAGGCCTAAGTTTTGTAGTATATGAAGAAAACGGTAAAACTGAACAGGTTTTACTAGCGGATTGCGTAGATCATTTAAAAGGAAAATTAATAGGTAATAGACTTTGGGATGAATATCAAAGTTGGCCTATGTATTCAAAATTCTTTGATAATATGGGTCCATTACCTCACCATATCCATCACAATGATGAAAAAGCTGCGTTAATTGAACAACAAGGAAAACCTGAAGCATATTATTTCCCACCACAATTAAACAACCATGGAGGAGATTTCCCATATACATTTATGGGAATTGCACCAGGAACTTCTAAGGAAACAATCAAGGAATGTCTAGAAAACTTCGCAAAAGGAGATAATAAAATAACAAATTATTCTCAAGCATACCGCCTTGAACCAGGCACAGGATGGGATGTCCCTCCTGGCCTATTACATGCACCAGGTAGTCTTTGTACTTACGAACCTCAAAAAGCTTCAGATGTATTTGCTATGTACCAATCCTTGGTCAATGAAGCTATTATCCCTGAAGAATTACTTTGGAAAGGTGTTCCAGAAAACATGAAAGGTGATTATGATGCGCTAATGGACATCATAGATTGGGATCTAAACGTGGATCCTGATATGATGAAGAATAGATTCATGGCTCCTCTTCCTGTTAAGGAAGAAAAAGAAATGGAGGCTGCTGGATATTCAGAAAAATGGATTTGTTATAAATCTACAGCATTCAGTGCAAAAGAATTAACAGTTTTCCCAGGACAAACAGTGACCATTAAAGATGGAGCAGCATATGGATTGATCATGATGCAAGGATACGGAAAAATGAACGACTGGACTATTGAAACTCCTGCGTTAATTCGTTACGGTCAATTAACAAATGATGAATTCTTTGTATCCGAAGAAGCTGCAAAAAGAGGAGTGACTATTCAAAATCATTCACAAACAGATCCGATTGTCATGTTGAAACATTTTGGTCCTGACAATCCTGATTTAGAAGTAAAAGGTTAAGAATCAAATAAAAACTTAGTGATGAGCAAGAACAATTTCCCAAAATTACATAATGCTACATGGCCAGGCATTGTAGGTAAAGGTGACCAAGAACCGATCATCTCCTTAGATGAGTTGTTGGAAAAAACGGCCAATGCAGAAGTTGATGGTGTAAAATTCGACGGCGTTGACTTAGGCTTATTTGATGCCCATGTTAAATTAGACCCTTCAGATGATCATATAAAATCCGTAGTTGATAAAATTGGTGGTCAATATGGTTTATCAATTGGTACTCTTGTTGCTCCTATTTGGCCACCAGATGGTGGTTCAGCAATGGGATCACAAGCGGATCGGGACAACTTTGTTGAAGTAGTGAGAAAAGCTTCAGAATTTGGATATAAATTGAGAAAAGAAGGTATCCGCACCAATAACGTAATCCGTATTGATTCAGCTACTAGTGTTGAAGAATGGGCAAAAAACCCGACAGAAAACACCAAACTAATTGCTGAAACTTTTCGTAGGGCATGTGATGCCGCTGCTGAATACGGCGAAAGACTTGCTGCTGAAGGTGAAATTTGTTGGGGGGGAATGCAAAGTTGGAGAACAATGTTAGATACTTTGGAAATGGTGGATCGCGATAATATTGGCTTCCAAGCTGACATGTCTCATACTTTCCTATATCTTTTGGGATACAATGCTCCTGAAGACCGTATCCTAAAACCAGATTTTCAATGGGATGACCGTGAAGAACTAGAAAGAGGCCTTAAATTCTTAACCTCAAAACTTCGCCCTTGGACCATAGATTTCCATGTGGCACAAAATGACGGTACGGTATTCGGATCTGGATCTCATGATAAAACAGGTAGACACTGCTTACCGACAGATCCTAATGGTAGATTGGATATTGCAAAAGACGCAGGATTCTGGTTAAGAGATGATAACGGCAACTTAACAAAAGCATTCAATCATATTTGTTGGGATGGCTGTATGTTCCCTAATGAGGTAATGCACAAACAGGAAACCTGGAACTCAATCTTAAAAACCTTGATTGACGTTCGTGAAAAAAATGGATGGTCTGAGTAATTTGTAAAACAAGAATTATGAGCAAAAAAGAATTAAGAATAGGATTAATTGGTTGTGGATTCATGGGTAGAACTCACTCCAATGGATATAAAAGAGTAAGTAATTTCTTTCCAGATTTGGAATATAAACCTGTTTTGAAAGCGGTTTGTTCTCGTAGCGAGGATAAGGTTAAAGCCTTCGCAGAGCAATGGGGTTATGAATCATATGAAACGGACTGGAAAAAACTTATTGCAAGAGATGACATAGATGCGGTAGATATTTGCACACCTAATAATATGCATATGGAAATTGCTATTGCTGCTGCCGCAGCGGGCAAGATGGTTTTATGTGAAAAACCATTATCCAGAACACTTGAAGAAGGTGAAAAAATGGTTGCAGCAGTGGAGGCAAATCAAGTGAAAAATACGATTTGGTATAATTACCGTCGCCTACCAGCAGTGACTTTAGCGAAGCAAATTGTTGATAGTGGAAAATTGGGTAAGATCTTCCATTATCGCACCAACTTTTTACAAGATTGGACAATTAATGAAAATTTACCTCAAGGTGGAGCTGCATTTTGGAGGATGGATGCTGAGGCAGCTGGTTCTGGTGTGACTGGAGACCTTTTAGCTCATTGTATTGATTTAGCGATGTGGTTGAATGGAGGAATTAAAGATGTTTCTGCAATGACCGAAATCTTCGTAAAACAAAGGATGCATGAGGAGACAGGTAAAATGGAAGATGTGAAAATTGATGACGCTTGTTTATTCCACTGTCACTTTGATAATGGTTCTTTGGGATTATTTGAATCTACACGTTATGCGCGCGGACATAAAGCCTTATTTACTTTTGAAATTAATGGAGAAAAAGGATCACTAAAATGGGATCTACATGACTTGAACCGGTTAGAATACTTTAACAATTCTGATGAAGGTATAGTTAAGGGATGGCGCTCCATTCATGTCACGGATGGCGATCAACCGTACATGGGTAAATGGTGGGTTCCGGGCCTATCCATAGGTTACGAACATTCATTTGTTCATCAAGTAGCAGATTTTTTACAATCAGTAGAAAATGGCGCAGAATGCCATCCAACTTTCCGTGATGCATTGGAAACTCAGAAGGTCTGTGAAGCAGTTATTAATTCTGCTAAAAACAGAAAATGGGAAGACACAAATGTTGATTGGAAAAATAAATAACCAATAAAAGAGCACCCATGAAAAAAATATTCAATTTTAGCTGTATATGCCTTACAGCGACCGTTTTACTTAGCTCTTGTAATGGTAGTAACGCGGAACAAAACAACAAACAAGACAGCACTTCTGCATCGGTAGAAGATATCGATCAAGGGTATGTTGCCATGTTTGACAACAACTCATTAACTGGTTGGGAAGGTGATACAACATACTGGAAAATGCAAAATGGGGTGCTTACCGGAGAGATTCGAACGGATCAAGAGCCCTTGAAAAACAATACATTTTTAATCTGGAATGGTGGTGAAGTCGGAGACTTCTCGTTGAAAACTAAGTTTAAAATTTCCGAAAATGGAAATAGTGGTGTAAATTACAGAAGCGAACGTTTTACCGAGGTCCCAAATGCGTTAAAAGGGTATCAGGCAGATATTGACGGTAAGAACAATTATACCGGTCAAAATTATGAAGAACGCAAGCGCACAACTTTGGCATATCGAGGTCAACGTACTGAAATCTTAAATCCAGCTGATGGATATAAAGGCGAAGTAAAAGGAAATGCTTGGACAAATCTAAAAATCATTGATTCAGTAGCAACACCTGAAGAGTTAAAGACGATTGTTAAGCCAAATGATTGGAATGAATTGGAAATTGTGGCTGAAGGCAATAAATTAACCCATTTTATTAATGGTAAAATCATTGCTGAAGTTATAGATAATGATCCAGATCAACGCAAAGAAAAAGGACTAATTGGAGTGCAGGTACATGTTGGGCCTCCAATGAAAGTCGAATATAAAGACATGCAAATTAAAATTTTGAAATAATTTAATTATAATAATAATCCGCAATATGGAATGGAAAGAAAATGTGAGAAATACCTTATTCGAACTGCTTACAGCAGAAGAGAAGAGTTATTTAGTGGAATGTGAGCAATCTATTGCAGAGAATTATTCATCAAGTTTTGTAAAAATATTTTCCTCTTTAAGTAGGAAATTAAATACGAGCAAGGACAAATTAGTAAGTATGGTCCAAGAGGATAACAATCCTTTGATTGTAGAAAATTGGACCGTACTTAGACTTGCACGAGTCTATCTTTTAAGTCTAATCCAAGACCAACAGGAACCTTATTTCGCGTTCCTTGAAAAGTTATTCAACTATTCAGATATGCAAGAGCAAGTAGCTCTATATTCAGCATTGAACATATATCAATTCCCTAGAATTTGGATTGATCGTTGCCAAGAAGGAATACGAAACAACATTGGTCCTGTTCAAGAAGCAATTATGGAGCAGAATAAATTTCCTGCTCACTATTTGTCTGAAGAAGCATGGAACCAACTTGTGCTAAAAAGTTTTTTTACTGGCAAGGATATTAAAAAGATTTACGGTCTTTATGAAAGGAATAATGTAAACCTTGCAAATTCGATAGTCGATTATATTTATGAACGTGATTCTGCCAAAAGAGAAATCCATCCTATGTTATGGGAGTTGGCAAAGGATCATTTACCTCCTCGTGCTGTAGAAATCTTAAAACAGCAGCAAAATCTTAGCCCGGAATTATTAGAGAAAATTTAAAACAGACAGTAATGTGCACAGAATTAAATAGAGACTTAGCGAGCATGGGTAGACCAATGCCCTTAGACTTTGAATTAATTAAAGGGATGAAATTCGTGGATCCGCATATTCATATGG
>JBEBTR010000113.1:0-10799 GCA_040393725.1 Sphingobacterium endophyticum
TTTGTTATCTGTTAGTTTAACAGCGACACGATGAATTTGTGTGAATCCATCTTCAGTGCTAATAATTGCCGAAAGATCAATACCACGACTTGACAAGGTACTTAAAAGTGCGGTTCTAAAAGCTGTCTTATTAGCTCCCCAATTTGAATTAACTAAATCATTGTTAAGGATTACTAATTCATTAGTAGAATAGTTTTGGAATTGTTCAACAAGATGCTGTTGAAGAGGTTTTGTGTTAGACATACAATTAATGTTTAAAGGGTTTAACCATAATTGCATTCAGATAGTCATCAAGACTTTGCGATAATCATTTATTTTGGCATGATGCCCGTATCGATTTACCACCGCGGTGATTTTCACTCGGTTGGTATTGCACTTGCAATTCTGAATACTCTACAAACTTAGTAGATTAAATTTAAATATGCAAGGATTTGAGAAAAATAGTTGAGAAAAGAATTAAAGTTCTTTTCTCAACCTAGCAACTGGGATATTCATTGCTTCACGATATTTTGCTACGGTTCGACGAGCAATAGAATACCCTTTATCTTTTAAAATTTCGGTAAGTTTTTCATCAGCTAAAGGTTTTCTTTTGTCCTCATTAGCAATGCATTCTTCAAGGATTTTTTTAACTTCTTTATTTGAAACCTCTTCACCGGATTCAGTTTGAATAGCTTCAGAGAAG
The DNA here is from genome assembly GCA_040393725.1 of Sphingobacterium endophyticum. Lineage (GTDB taxonomy): Bacteria > Bacteroidota > Bacteroidia > Sphingobacteriales > Sphingobacteriaceae > Sphingobacterium > Sphingobacterium endophyticum_A. Next base: position 683 of record JBEBTR010000113.1, read on the forward strand.
AAAGATTTCAGGAGAAAAGTACCGAATTCTGTTTGAACATATTTCGAGTTAGCAACGCGAGATACGGTTGAGATATCCATTTCAATTTTATCAGCGATATCTTTTAATATCATTGGTTTAAGCATTCTGTCATCTCCAGTTAAGAAGTAATCATATTGATACTCCATGATTGCGTTCATTGTTTTAAGGAGTGTTTGCTGCCTTTGTTTGATTGCATCAATGAACCATTTTGCAGAATCCAGTTTTTGTTTAACAAATTGCACTGCTTCGCGCATTTTTTTATCGTTTTTTTCGGCCTTTTCATAATGTTCGAACATTTCTTGATAAGATCGAGAAACTCTAAGTTCCGGAGCATTCCTTCCATTAAGGGTTAAATGTAGGGTTCCATCATTATTAGAAATATGGAAGTCTGGGATAATTTGCAATTGTTTTCCTGCAACAGCTCCAGAATCGCCAGGTTTAGGGTTTAATTTTAATATTTCATTTACGATTTCTTTCAATTCCTCTGAATTCACCCCTAGTTGTTTTTCTATTTTATCATAGTGTTTTTTGGTAAATTCATCCAAATAATTTTCAACGACCAACATAGCCTGTTGAATAATAGGATTGTTTTGGTCTTTTTTTCGGAGTTGAATAGCCAAGCATTCCTGAAGGTTTCGGGCACCTATTCCGGCAGGGTCGAAGGACTGCACGATTTTAAGCATTTCTTCTACATCTTCTTCTTCAACAATGACGTTTTGAGAAAATGCCAAGTCATCAATAAGTGATAGAAGCGGACGTCTTAGGTAACCGTCATCGTCCAATGAGCCAATAATTTGTTGGCCGACTACATAGTCTTTGTCAGAAAGCGCTAAAAGGTCGAGTTGATTTTGGAGATTTTCATAGAACGAATCTTGCACGGCAATTGGAATTTCCTTTTTACCTTCCTCATCATCGTGATCATATCCACCGCCGTAGTCTCTATAATCATCCTCTTGGATATATTCATCTACACTAAATTCGTCTTCGTAGTTATTATCATCCATGTTAAAGTCATCATCAGGATCTTTATCTGGATATTCTTCAACAGGATCATTCATGTTAGCCAAGCTTCCATCTTCCAATGCAGGATTTTCTTCAAGTTCTTCTTTGATTCTAGCGTCTAAGGAGACGGTTGGGACCTGAAGAAGTTTTATGAATTGAATCTGCTGTGGTGATAGTTTCTGTAATAATTTTTGTTGTAAAGTTTGTTTTAACATGTCCCCAATAATAATTCAGGTAAAAATAGCGATTAATATTTAATAAGATAATAAATAAGCTAAAGAAAAGAAAATTGGGTACAGTTTTTGCTTGTGAAAGTTGAACTTAATCAGCCTGATTAAAAACCTAAAAACACATTTGTTAAATTTCGTTAATTTTTATTTGGAGTTTGATTTTTGGGTTAATTGATACGATTTTTTCCAAAGTTTTGTTCATATTTACCGTATGTTTAAACGTGTTCGGAACAAATTTTTGCGCATCGCACTGATTGTTATTTACTTTATAGTTTTATTTACATGTGCGGTTCAAATTAACTTTCTGGGATTGTTTGGTTCCTCGCCGACGAAGAAGGAAATTTTGTTACCTGAATTAAATGTTTCATCAGAATTATTTACAGCTGATTCTGTTTTAATTGGACGATATTACAAACAAGATAGAGATCCAGTTCCCTACGATAGTATTTCAAAAAACATTATAAATGCTTTAATAGCGACGGAAGATGTTCGATTTATGCGTCATCACGGAGTCGATTTCTTAGGTTTGTTTGGGGGGGTGTTTTCAACATTAAGCGGGAGTGATCGTGGCGCGAGTACTATCACCCAACAGCTTGCAAAGAATTTATACCGTACAAGATACCAAGATTCTCAAGGATTGTTGGGTAAGATTCCGGGGGTTGGCCTAATCGTAACAAAATATAAAGAATGGATGACTGCTTTTAAGCTGGAGAGTAAATACAACAAAGAGGAAATCTTGACGATGTATCTAAATACGGTATCCTTTAGTAATAACGCCTATGGGATTAAATCGGCCTCTGTTCGATATTTCGATAAATTACCGAGCGAAGTTTCGGTCAATGAAGCGGCGGTATTGGTAGGTATGTTAAAAGGTACCACGTATTACAATCCCATAAGAAATCCTAAGAATGCCCTTCAGCGAAGAAATGTTGTCCTTAACCAAATGGCGAAGGAGGGTTATTTAAAAAGTGAAGAGGTTTCGAAATTGAGCAAAGATTCATTAGGATTAAATTTAAACAATCAGGAGGTTAGGAATTCAAATGACTCGTATTTGCGGACTGCAGTAGAGAAATGGTTGGAAGATTGGGCAACAAAGAATGAGGTTGATATTTTTACGAGCGGTTTAAAGATCTACACGACTATCGATTCGAGGATGCAGAAGATTGCAGAAGAAGTTGTTGCGAAACAGATGAATGAATTACAATCGCGATTAGATAATGTATGGGGGGACGAATTGCCATGGAGGGATAAGGAGGGGAATGTTATTCCAAATTTTTTGGAGGATCATGCGAGAAAATTGCCTATTTATTCTTCGTTAATGAAGAAATATAATGATGAGTCAAGAGTCTTTGAGGAATTATCAAAGAAAAAGACTATGGAAGTGTTTACGTGGGATGGGATGGAGAAAGTAGAATATTCCAGTATGGATTCTTTAAGGCATTATCTAACGATGTTGAATACCGGGATGATGGCAATGGATCCCTATAATGGAGAGATTAAGGTGTGGATAGGAGGGATAAATCATGATTATTATAAGTTTGATCATGTTAATCAAGCTAAGCGTCAAGCGGGATCCACATTTAAGCCCTTTGCATATGCGGCAGCATTAGAATCTGGGATGGCACCATGCGATAAGTACACGGATAAACCAGTTAAGATAGAGTTTATCAATAACAAAGGTGAGCATGAGGTTTGGGAGCCAAAGAATGCGGATTGGACATTTTCACATAGTGAGATGTCGCTAAGACATGCTATGGCTCGTTCATTAAATACAGTAACTGCCCAAATTACGGAGCAGGTAGGTTGGGATAAAGTGGTTGAGATGGCTCATTTATGTGGGATTGACAGTAAATTAGAGTCAGTTCCATCGGTTGGTTTGGGTTCGAATGATGTTTCAGTTTATGAGATGGTACGAGGTTACAGTACCTTTATGAACGAAGGGAAGCGTACGGAGCCAATTTTGGTTTCAAGAATAGAGGATAAGGACGGGAATATTTTAGCTGAGTTCAAGACGGAGACCAAACAGGCCATTACGGCAGAAAATGCATGGTTAATGGGGTATATGTTGCGAGGAACGATAGAGGAATCCGGAGGTACATCTCAAGCGTTGTGGGAGTGGGATTTATTTAAAGATGAGAATGAGATTGGAGGGAAGACTGGAACTTCCTCTGACTATGTTGATGGTTGGTACATGGGGGTTACAAAAGATCTTGTGGCAGGAGTATGGGTTGGTTGTGATGAACAGAGTATTCACTTCAAAAGTTCTGCAACAGGTGAAGGGTCAAAAACAGCTTTACCAATCTATGCGCTATTTATGGAGGAGTTATACAAACATCCGGAGCTTGGGGTAACTTTTGGTAAGTTTCCAGAATCAAAAGTTGAGATTAAAAAGAAATATAATTGTCCTGGTCCAAGGATTCGTTCCCGTAGGGAAAGTGATAGTACAGGAGTTTTGGAGTCAAATTCAGATTTACCAGCAATTGTATTGCCTGACGTGAATCAGAATGAATCTAACCAAGAACAAGAAGAAACGAATTAATCAATATAAGTGCATTGAAATTATTATTTTTATTGACTAATCCTTAATTATGAGATTAAAGCATATATTCTTTACAAGATTATTAAGTATAAGCCTTGTTTTCACGTTGTTGATTTCTTTAATACCATCTCAGGTTGAAGCTCAGTATTTTGGGCAGAATAAGATGAGGTATAAGAAGTTGGATTTTAAGGTTTATGACACGCCACATTTCAATATATACTATTACCTTCAAAATGATTCGATGATGAATTGGATTGCTAAGGAATCCGAGGTTTGGTATGAGTTGCATCAGCAGGTTTTTCAGGATACCTTTTCGAGGAAGAATCCGATAATATTGTATAATAACCATCCGGAGTTCCAGCAGACTACGGCAATTTCTGGAGAGATTAGTGTGGGAACTGGGGGTGTCACGGAGGCGTTCAAGCAGCGCGTTGTGATGCCTATTATGCAAATCAATCAACAAACGCGTCACGTTTTAGGTCACGAGCTTGTTCATGCCTTTCAATACCGCGTGTTGATTGAGGGATCAGATTCAACGCGACTGGAGAGTATTGCCAACTTACCGTTATGGATGGTTGAAGGCATGGCGGAATATTTTTCGATAGGAAAGAAGGATGCTTTTACGTCGATGTGGATGCGGGATTCGTATGCTAGGAATGATTTACCGAGTTTACGTCAAATGACTGAACAGTCAAGTAAGTATTTTCCATACCGATATGGTCAGGCATTTTGGTCTTATGTAGGTTCTACCTACGGTGATACGGTGATTATGCCATTATTTATTGAAACTGCGAAATATGGATATGAAAATGCCATTCGTAGGGTTTTTGGATATGATGCGCAAACGATGGGAACCTTGTGGAAAAACAGCATGGAGAATTCCTATAAGAATTTAGGGAAAGATACTACATCGAATCCAATAGGGAAGTTATTGCTATCTACCAAGAATGCGGGTCGGATGAACGTATCACCGGCAATTTCACCTGACGGGAAGTATGTTGTTTTTTTATCGGAAATGGATTTATTTAGTATAGATCTATTTTTGGCAGATGCTGAAACAGGAACAATTGTTCGAAAGCTGGGGAGTCGCTTAACCAACAAGGATATTGATGAATTCAGTTTTATAGAATCTGCAGGAACATTTTCGCCAGATAGTAAGAAGTTTGCATTTTCAGTATTCAGTGAAGGGAAGAATAAGCTGATGATAGTTGATATTGAATCCGGGAAGACGCTGTCAGTTCAGGCGATGGGGGATATTGCGGAATTTACTAATATCACGTGGGCTCCAAATGGCAGTTTGGTTGCATTTTCTGGTTTAAAGAATGGTCGAAGTGATATCTATACCTATGATTTAGAATCAAAAAGCCTTAATCAACTTACTGATGATAAATATTCTGATTTTCAACCGAGTTTTTCTAGGGATGGGAAATTTATAGTTTTCAGTACAGATCGAATGTCATTAGAATCTTCGAGTAGGAGTGTAGACATTCCGATGGGTTTAGCTGTGGTTGATGTAAATACAAAGCAGATTCGTGAAATACCTGTATTTCCTGGGGCAAATAATTTAAATCCTCATTTTTCATCTTCAGGAAAGGAGATATACTTCCTTTCAAACAGTGATGGATTTAGGAATATGTATAAGATTGTAATAGAGACATCTCAGGTTGAGAGGATGACAGATTTCTTTACCGGAATTAGCGGGATTACAGAATATTCACCAGCGATGAGTGTTTCTGCGAATGATGATATTATCTATTCCTATTTCAAGAACAATGCCTTTACGATTTATAAGGCAAAAAGTTCGGAATTTGAATCGGTTCCGGTAAATGCTGGCGAAGTTAATATGCAGGCGGCAATGTTGCCACCGAGTCAAAGTCGAGGTGTTGATGTTGTGAATACGAATCTATTCAACTTTAATGCTTACAATCGGATATCGAATAGTCAAATACAGGAAATTCCATATAAGCCAAAATTCAAATTAGATTATTTAGCGAATAGTGGTGTTGGTATGTCTGTAGGGTCGAGGTATGGCGCTGGTATTGCATCGGGAGTACAGGGGATGTTTTCGGATATCTTGGGTTATAATCAGATTTTTGCGGCATTAAACATCAATGGAGAGATTTATGATTTTGGTGGACAAGTAGCTTATATCAACCAACGGAGTCGTTGGAATTGGGGGGGCTCGATATCCCATATTCCATATCGTTTTGGTTTTTACAACTACGATCAAAGAGATTTAGGTCAAGGGATAGAGCCGGTTTTGGATCAGTATTTGGTTCGATCCTTTCAGACGCAGGTGGATGGTTTTGTTGCGTATCCATTTAATAGGCATCATCGATTTGAAACAGGAGCTGCGGCATCATATAATTCTTACCGAGTAGATCGGTTTACCCAAAGCTATTATAATTATTATGGGACACGAGATCGAGTTCCAAATGATGAAGCGGCAAAGGCGCTGGGCGTAGCGAATTTAGATCCATTTAACCTGATGCAAGTTAATGCTGGATTTGTTGGGGACAATGCTGTTTTTGGTATTGCTGCACCATTGCAGGGTTTCAGATATAGATTAGGAGCCGAGCAGTATTTTGGAACATACAAATTTACGGCATTGAATATAGATTTAAGGAAATACCAAAGGGTTAAGCCCGTAACGATAGCGGCGAGGGTTTACTCTTACATGCGTATGGGAGATGATGCGGACAGATTGTATAATATTTATATTGGCTATCCTTATATGGTCCGTGGCTTTGAGGCAAATTCATTTGGGCCGAACAGTATGATTGGATTTAATGATTTGTCGGGTTCAAAAATGGTCGTTGGAAATTTAGAATTGAGGCTTCCGTTTACAGGACCTGAGAAGTTGGCGGTCATCCCATCAGGATTATTATTTTCAGATTTAAATTTCTTTATAGATGGAGGGCTTGCGTGGCGAAATGGGAGTACCATCCGTTGGAAAAAGACGGATGCTGATAAATTAACAAAAGAAATAAATGGTGAGATTTATTCTGGATATGATCCGAATGTAACGATGCCGGTATTTAGTGCTGGAGTATCATTGCGCGTTAATTTATTTGGGGCGATGATCTTAGAGCCTTATTATGCAATTCAGTTAAATAATCCTACAAGAGAGAAATTTGGAACCTTTGGATTAAACTTTGCGCCAGGTTGGTAGTCTAAAGCTACAGGGTGGTTGATTAGTTGAAGGAGAAGGTTGTTAAGGCCGTTGTTTATAGCTTATGCATAAACAACGGCTTTTTTTAATGATTTAATTTTCGGGGAAACAGGGCATAAACTTAGCCAGTTCGGGTTTGCTTTGCGGATCAAACGTTCTTTGACGACCCTTCCCATCTGAGATAATTCATTCATTCTATTTTGGGCATCAGCAAGAGTAGGGAAAGATTCTAGCAAAACAATTCTGTTTAACATAGCGAAAGAAAACAATGCGGGTTCGTTGGAATTTTGATAATCATTAAAGATTGAATTTAAGTCTTGGCTTATTCCAGTTTGTAGGAACCTTCTGTTAGAATCCGTTGCGATATAAGTATAGTATTTGTTCATTTTATTCTTGTTTTAGCTAAATTATTTGGTAATTTGCGAATGTTTTGCTAATTTTATTGGTACAATTATACTAATAAATTTAGTAAATCAAAAAATATTTAAAAAAATAAAATGTCTAATATCTCATCAAATCTCAAGTATCTTCGTAAGAAGAAAGGACTTACACAGCAGCAGTTTGCTGATTTAATGGAAATTAAGCGTGCTTCTGTTGGGGCGTATGAGGAGGATCGTGCAGAGCCGAAGTATGAGTTGCTAAAAAAAATAGCTGAGTTTTATGATTTAAGTATGGATGAGTTGGCCAATGACGGGATAGATGACAAATGGAAGCCAACACCGAAGAGTAATGCTTCGAACCTTCGAGTTTTAAGCGTAACTGTCGATTCTAATGATCGTGAGAATATAGAGTTGGTTCCTGTGAAAGCGAGTGCAGGGTATTTAAACGGTTATGCAGATCCAGAATATGTAAGTGAGCTTCCAAAATTTTCGTTACCTATGTTTAACCAGGGTACCTATAGGGCTTTTGAGATTAAGGGCGATTCGATGTTGCCATTAGCTTCGGGGTCCTTAATTATATCAGAATATGTAGAAAATTGGCACGATATAAAGCCTGGGCAAACCTATATTGTTGTTTCCTCAAATGATGGAGTTGTGTATAAGCGAATTGGGCAAAAGTTTAAGGAGGACAAGGGGTTGAAGTTAGTTTCTGATAATAAGGCATATGAGCCATATTGGGTACCTGCTTCTGAGATTCTTGAGGTTTGGAAAGCGAAAGCTTTTGTAAGCACAGAACTTCCTGAGCCAAATGCAGAGCCTACATTAGAAGCTTTATCCTCGATGATGGCACAAATGCAGAAGACAATAAATTCAGTAGTTGATAAAAATTAGGTATCCATAAATGGTTTGTAAATAAAAAAATATTTTGTACCTTTGTACTATCTGAAAGGAAGGGGGCATGGTATGCCCCCTTTTTTAATTCATTTATTAAATTATGCAGGTTGAAAATCGAGTAATCGAGTTAGTTGAAGAAAAAATTGCGGACAGGCCGGATTTATTTATAGTAAGTGTTCGGTTTTTGAAGAACGGGGTTTTAGAAATACTGTTGGATGGAGACCAAGGTATTGCGATAGAAGATTGTGTACAGGTAAGTCGGCATGTTGGATACCATTTAGAGGAAGAGAATGTCATTGATAAGGCCTATCGTTTAGAGGTTTCATCCCCTGGTATTGATTCAGCCTTAGTTCTGCCAAGGCAATTTGAGAAGAATATTGGCAGGGATGTGCAGATAAAGATGTTAGACGGGACAAAAAAGGAAGGGAAGTTATTATCAATTACAGGTTCAACCATTAGCATAGAGGAGAAAGTAAAAGAAAAGGGTAAGAAAGCTGTATTATTACAGACAGAAATCCCATTAGATCAAATAAAGGAAACAAAGGTGTTAATTTCATTTAAATAAGAATGAGTACTAATATAAATTTGATAGACTCGTTTCAGGAGTTCAAGGACTTTAAGAATATCGACCGTCCGACAGTTATTACGGTTTTAGAGGAGGTTTTCCGCAGTATGATCCGTAAGCGATTTGGAACTGATGAGAACGTAGACGTAATTGTAAACCCGGACAATGGGGATTTAGAGATTTGGCGTACACGCGTTGTCATGGAAGATGGTTTTTCAGAGGATGACGATTTAGAGATTGAATTGGAAGAGGCTCATAAGTATGATGCAGACTTAGAAGTTGGAGATGATTACATTGAGCAAATTACCTTAGAGAGTTTTGGGAGGAGAGCAATTTTAGCAGCTCGTCAGACATTAGTTTCTAAGATTCTAGAGCTTGAGAAGGATGAGGTTTTCAAGAAGTATAAGGATCGTGAGGGAGAATTAGTAATAGGTGAGGTTTATCAGATTTGGAAGAAAGAGATATTGGTATTGGATGAGGATGGGAATGAATTGATTCTTCCGAAGAATGAGCAGATTCCTGCGGATTATTTCAAGAAGGGGGATAGCATTCGTGCTGTTGTTGACAAGGTTGATATGATGAATAATAATCCGAAGATTATTATATCACGTACGGCGCCAGAATTTTTGCAAAGGTTATTTGAATTGGAGGTACCGGAGATTTTTGACGGATTGATAACGATTAAGAAAATTGTTCGTGAACCGGGAGAGCGTGCGAAGGTTGCTGTAGAATCGTACGATGATCGTATTGATCCTGTAGGAGCATGTGTAGGGATGAAGGGTTCACGTATTCACGGTATTGTTCGTGAATTGCGTAATGAGAATATTGACGTAATTAACTTTACTACGAATCATTCATTATATATTACCCGTGCATTAAGTCCGGCACGTATTACGTCGATCAAGATTGATGAGGAGAACAAGACTGCTGCGGTTTATTTAAAGCCGGACCAGGTATCCTTAGCGATTGGTCGAGGTGGACATAACATAAAATTAGCTGGTAAATTAACTGGTTATGAGATTGATGTTTACCGTGAGAGCGGGGAAGAAGAGGAGGATGTAGACATTGAAGAGTTTGCAGACGAAATTGACGGATGGATAATCGACGAGTTTAAGCGCGTTGGTTTAGATACAGCAAGGTCTGTATTGGCATTGTCCGAAGAGGAGCTTGTAAGGCGTACAGATTTAGAGGAAGATACCATCCGTGAAATCGTACGTATTTTACAAGCGGAATTCGAATAGTAAAACATTCGGGTTTGGGGGTTTAACAATTTATAATAAATTGTTAAATCCTTGTAAAAAAACATATTTTTGT
>JBEBTR010000114.1:0-10294 GCA_040393725.1 Sphingobacterium endophyticum
AGATTCTTTTAGGAAGCCATTATTAATAAATTTAAGATTTCAGCAGATGGGTAAAGCTAAACTTAGCATAGAAACGTTTGTAAAGAAATTTAACAATCCATATAATGAGCCTCAGTATTGTTTGTTGCTGTTTGATAAGGAATTCTATCCTCACCATCATTGGGTTGAATTAAAAAAGGAAGTTTTTCATGCCATTGTTGAAACTCAGGAACAGGAGCGTAATAGGATTGGTCAGCAACTACACGATAGCGTTGCCCAAACGTTATACGCGATAAAGCTAAATTGTCAGCGTCTTATCAATGAAAAACAATTAGAAAATTCATCAGAAATAGTTTCGATAAAGGAAATGTTAAATTCTGCTATAAACCAGATTAGAAATATTTCAACAGATTTAGTTCCAGCCGTTTTACATGATTTTGGATTAAAGGCAGCACTCGATTTTATGATAAAGCGATTAAGCATGCCTGATTTTAGTATTCAAAGTAAGATGTCAAAAAAGGCCGAAGAATTAGGAGATGATTTGAAGTTAGCTATTTATCGGATTATTCAGGAGTTATTAAATAACTGCCTCAAGCATTCGGGAGCTAGTAAAGTTGATTTAAAAGTAATTTATAGTTCTTTGAAAGTCAAAATTCAGATAAAGGATAATGGTATTGGCTTTTCAAAGTCTTTAATTGACAGTATGAAAATTGGAACAGGTTTGCGGAGCATCAAAAATAGAATTGACCTGTACGAAGGAGAGATTAGTATTGATCGATTAAAAACAGGGAGCTTTGTAGAAATAACATTAAATACAGAAATATAATGGGCAAAATAAGAATACTTTTAGCAGAAGATCATTTAGTTGTTAGAAATGGAATAAAATTGCTCTTAGACGGTCAACCAAATTTTGAAGTTGTAGCAGATGTTGATAATGGCAAAGATGCAATGGATAAAATTAACTCTGGGCTAGCTGTTGAAGTTGTTATTACAGATTTAAGCATGAATAATATGGATGGATTACAATTGATAAAAGAAGTGTCCATGAATTATCCCACCATTCATGTAATTGTATTGACCATGTTAGATTGTGAGCAGCATGTATTAAAAGCTTTCGAATATGGTGCTAAAGGCTATTTGGTTAAAAATATTGGTTCGGAGGAATTAATATTCTGTATCAACCATATAGCTAAAGGTGGCAGGTATCTGAGTGAAGAAGTTACAATGGGTTTAATCAATAAAAATATAGCTTATAATCGTTCGAAGACTACAGATGTTGAGCCTTTAGATCTAGATTTATCATCTCGAGAGTTAGAAGTATTAGAATTGTTAGGTGAAGGTTACACAAATTTAGAGATTTCAAAGAAATTGTTTTTATCAAAACGGACAGTTGAAGGTCATAGACAGAATCTGATTGATAAGACAAAATCGAAAAATACTCCAGCATTGATAAAGTTTGCTGTTTTGAAAGGATTGATTCAATAATAAAAAACTAATTGGAGGTTCGATTTGTTCAATGGGAAAAGAGCATGTCGGATTTAAAAACTTATAACAAGAAGCGGGATTTTTCACAAACATCTGAGCCGAAGGCCGGGAGTAGTTCGGAAGAACAAAATGGTCATCGGTTTGTCGTACAACGACATGATGCAAGCAGGTTGCATTATGATTTCAGATTGGAAATAGCTGGGGCCTTGAAAAGCTGGGCAGTACCTAAAGGTCCATCCATGAATCCGAAAGATAGAAGGCTTGCGGTACAAGTTGAGGACCATCCCTTATCTTACGGTTCATTTGAAGGAGAAATTCCGAAAGGAAATTATGGGGCAGGTACTGTCTCCATATTTGATGAGGGGGAATTTTTACCATTGGAAGTAAAGTCAGACAAAGAATTCTTAGCAGCCTGGAAAAATGGAAACATTAAATTTCAATTAAAAGGTAAAATTCTTAAAGGTGATTTTGCTTTGGTTAGAATGAAAGCCGATAGTCCCGAGAATTGGTTATTAATAAAACATAAAGATTCCTTTTCTTCGGAGAAAGCTTTTTCCTCTGAGGATTATGTTAGTCAAGGAACAAAAGATGCAGGAAAAGCTTTTAAAAAAAAAGGTAAATTAAAAAGTAAAATAAACACTTCAAATCATCCTGCAACGCCGAATTCTGAGAGTAAGGAATATTTGCCTATGTTGGCAAAACTTGAGAAAGTAGTTCCTAATTCTAATGAGTGGCTTTATGAAAAGAAATTTGACGGCTTCCGAGCTCTTTCAAAATTGGATAAAAAACCACAACTTATTTCAAGAAATGGAAAAAATCTTAACTCAAAATTTCCATCTATACTAAAGGATTTATTAACCATTAAGAATAGCTGTATTCTGGATGGTGAAATTGTTATAGAGAATAACAAAGGCTTATCCCAGTTTCAGCTTTTACAATCGGGGGAGGATAATTTAAAAGATAATATATTAAAATATTATGTTTTTGATATCCTTGAACTTGATGGTCATGATTTAAGGATGTATTCATTGTTGGAAAGGAAACAATTATTAAAGCTTTTGATTGATAAGTATGAGTTTAAGCATTTAGAATATGTAGAAGCTGAATCTGTAGGCCAATCCGAGATTTTAGAGTTTGCCTCAAAACAAAAATGGGAAGGAATAATTGCCAAAATGAAAGAAAGCACTTATCAAGGAGGAAAGCGCAATGGTAATTGGTTAAAGATTAAGTTAAGGCAAACTCAAGAAGCCATAATTTGTGGATTTACAAAGCCTGAAGGATCTAGGTCCTATTTTGGAGCCATAGTATTAGGATTAATAAAAAATAATGAACTAAAATATATTGGTAACTGTGGAACAGGATTTAATGAAAAAAGCTTAAAGGACCTCTATGCTCAATTTGAAGGATATATACAAAAACAGAAACCTTTTAAAAATCAGATAGTTGCAAAAGAAAAGCAGGTTACCTGGCTAACCCCCAGCTTAGTATGTGATGTTTATTATTCGGAGTGGACTAATGATGAGCATTTAAGACATCCTGTTTTTAAAGGTTTAAGAGAGGATAAATCTATGGAAGATGTTTCGGTTGAAGATAAAGAAGGATTCGATATGGAAAAGGATAAAGAATTGAAATTTGGAAATAAAAAGGTTCGACTTAGTAATTTAGATAAAATTTACTGGCCAAAGGAAGGGATTTCAAAAGGGGATTTACTTAATTATTATGAATGGGTATCTGATTATATTTTACCATTTTTGAAGGATAAGCCGATTTCAATGAACAGGTTTCCTAATGGTATTGAATCTCCAAATTTTTTTCAAAAGGATGTGGATCCTGCTAAAATTCCGAATTGGTTAAAAACTACTGAGGTATTTTCAGAAAGTACGGATAAAACGATTGACTATTTGCTCTGTAATGATAAGGCAAGTTTACTTTATATTGTAAATTTAGGATCCATTGAAATCAACCCATGGCTTTCTACTTATAAAAAACCAAATAAACCAGAGTTTGTCGTATTGGATTTAGATCCAAATGGTGCTAAATGGGAGGATGTTATATCGGTGGCATTGACTGCAAAATCTATATTTGATCATGCAGAAATTCCTACTTTTATAAAAACTTCAGGCTCATCTGGGTTACACATATTAGTTTATCTCGGAGCGAAGTATGAGTATGAGATTGCCAGGAATTTTATGCAATTCATTGCTGAGATGATTCATCAAGAACATAATAATATTACGAGTCTTGTTCGTGACCCTAAAAAAAGAAAAGGCTTAATTTATTTAGATTACCTTCAAAATAAAGAAGGTCAAACGATAGTTGCACCTTATTCAGCTCGTCCCAAGCCCTTGGCCACTGTTAGTACTCCATTATACTGGGAGGAAGTAACCAATGATCTATCTATTCAAGATTTTACTATTTTCAATGTTAAAGATCGCGTAGAAAATATTGAAGATCCATGGAAAAACATTCGGAATAGTAAAGTTGATATCAAAAAAGCGTTATCAAAATTTTAGGCCAAACTTGCTTTTAATTTTTCAAGAAGATCAGTAGCCTTAGTGTTTTCAACATTAATTTTGCGTATAGTTGCTCTTTTACCTTTACTTTTTTGATTGATTATTTTTAATAATTCTTTAGAATATTCATTTTTAAAGGCAGAGATATCAAAATCCTGGCTATTCATTTTTATAAGTTGAAGAGCCATATCCATTTCGGCTTTTGATATTTTGACAGATTTTGGAGTTTTAAGTTCTTCAGTGTCTCTAATTTCTTCCTCAAATCGAAGTTTATTCAGCAATAAAATATTATTATAGGGTTTTATTATGGCTAGATTTTCAACACTTCTCATGACAAACGTACCTAATCCTGCCATTTTACTTTTTTCTAAGGCCTGTAATAATAATTGGTATGCTTTTTCACCGGATTTTTGTGGTTCAAGATAATATGGAGTATCAAAATACACGCTGTCGATATCTTGAAGTTTAACAAAGGATTGAAGATTAATCATTTTATTTTTTTCAGGCATTGCATCTTCAAAGTCTGCATCTTCCAGCACCACATATTTATCCTTTAATAAGTATCCTTTAACAATATTATCCCAGGTAACTTCTTTACCAGAATTTTCATTGACTCTTTTATATTTAATATTTGCATGATCTTTCCGGTCAAGCATATCAAAATCTAAACTGCTTGTTTGGGTTGCTGAATATATTTTAATTGGAATGTTTACTAGTCCAAATCCAATAGCTCCTGTCCAAATTGCTCTCATAAATATGTTTTTATAAATAAACACTGATATTCTTAATTAGTTCATCACAATATTAAAACGATTCGATTTTTCAATTGATCAAGTTTTAAAATTTACACAAATTAATATATGAGAATCGACGAGAAGAAGTTAAATAGGCTCGGGGAGAAAATATCCGCAGCAGGTTTAAAAATGTCAATAGTTGAAAGTATGACTGCAGGTTTTTTTTCTACAATTTGGAGCCTTCAGACAGAATCAGGAAATTATTTTAAGGGTTCGATTATATGTTTTGACGAAAGTGTAAAAACCAGATTATTAAAAGTTCCAAAGGAATTGATTACTGAATTTTCTGCCGAATCAATGGAGGTGACCGAGGCGATGTTAAAGGGTGTTTCTAACTTAATTCCAGCTGATATTTATATTTCAATTACGGGGAAAGCTTATGATGATGATAAAAAAGGTGAGCCCTCGGATGCCGGAGATGTATTTATTGTGGTTTCATTTTTAGGAAAAGTGGTATCTAGAAAATTTAAATTTCAGGGGAAGAATGCTGCCGAGGTTTTTATATTATCATTTAATGCCAGTTTAGATATTTTAACTAGTTTTTTTGAAATAGAGGGTTAAATTGTTGTTCTACCTCCGGTTGCGGGAATTGTAGCCCCGGAAATATATGATGCGGCTTCGGAAGCTAAGAATACATATATGGGTGCTATTTCTGCTGGTTGTCCAGGTCTTCCCATAGGTGTATTATCTCCAAACTTTTCATGATCAGGAATTGTACTTGGAATAAGGGGAGTCCAAATTGGCCCAGGAGCAACCGCATTAACTCTGATTCCAGTACCTTCCTCCAAAAATTTTTCTGCCAAGCTTGATGTAAAATTTTGTATAGCGGCTTTACTTGCCGCATATGGCAAAAGTGTTGGATTAGGATCATAGGCATTAACAGATGTCGTATTGATAATACTTCCTCCAGCCGGAATAAATTTTTTTGCAAATTTTATAAGATAAAACATAGCGCTTAAATTTACTTCGAACGTCTTATTCCATTCTTCAGCTGTAATATCTTCAATGTCTTTATAAGTCATCTGATAAGCTGCATTATTAACAAGGATGTCAATGTTTTTAAATTGAGTGATAGCAGTATCAATTAACTTTTTACAATTAACCTCTTCTCTTAAATCGGCTTTAAATAGTATAGCTTGGCTACCTGCTTGTTTTACCCATTCGGCTGTATCATATGCGTCTTCATTTTCAATTTCTTCCTTATAAGCGATTACAATATTAGCACCTTCTCTGGCCATTGCGATAGCAATTGCTTTACCAATACCGGAATCTGCCCCAGTGATAATAGCAGTTTTATTTTTTAATAGGCCATGTCCGACATATGATTCTTCTCCATGATCTGGTTTAGGATCCATAAGTTTTGTTTCGCCTGGAGGGGATTGGGGTTGAGATTTAAAAGGAGGTTTAGGATATTTATTTTCAGGATTCTGATTTTTCATAACAAAATTATATCTATTGAACTGTGTATAGAACAATTTGATTTGATAATCGTTCAATTAAAAATAAATCAATTGAAAATGCTTGATAAAAGTTTATACGAAATTTTATTTGACGGTGCAAGTCCCAATCTTTTAATAGAAATAATCATCAGGACATTTATAATGTTTCTATTGATATTAGTGATACTCAGAATTTCAGGAAGAAGAGGAGTTCGTCAATTGACGTTATTTGAGGTTGCTATTATATTGGGTTTAGGTTCAGCGGCGGGGGATCCAATGTTTCAGGATGACTTACCGATATTCCATGCTATTTTAGTATTTCTCACGGTAATTTTACTATATAAATTGATTACATGGTTAGCATCGAAATCTAAACGGATAAATCGGATATTAGAAGGTGATCCATTTGTGGTTGTAAGAGAGGGTGAATTTGCTGTTAATGAGGATAATATAGGGAGTTTTTCAAAAATGGAGTTTTTTGCGGAATTGCGGAATGAATCCATAGAACATTTAGGCCAAGTACGGGTTGCAGTTTTAGAAACTGATGGATCGATGAGTGTTTTGCGTTATAAAAAGGAAGAAATCAAATTTGGACTTCCCTTATTTCCCGATGATTTTAAAGAGATTAAGGATTTTACAAATTATGCAGGTCCATTTGCGTGTATGTATTGTGGGCATATTATTGAGGTCATGGATCGAAATTTAGTTTGTCCAATATGTTATAAGGATAAATGGACTTTGGCCATCAATACCAAATATCCTTAAATTAGTTATTAGGAAAGAATAAATGCACTTCTGTTCCTATATCTAATTTACTGGAAATTTTGATACGACCATTTAAGCGTTCTAAAATACATTTCACGATAAAAAGTCCCATTCCATGTCCTTGATAATTTTTCGAATTTGATCCTCTTCTCATATTTAGGAAAATATCTTCAATTTCTGAATGGGCGATTCCGATTCCATTGTCACGTATTATATATTCAATACCATTTGGGGATTGAAAGCTGTCAACAAAGATTTCTGGATTTTCTTGATTTGATGAATATTTCACAGCATTTCCAATTAAATTCGTGAAAATTTGAATTACGCCACTTAGGTCAGCATAGATTGGTAAAATATTTCCTGTTAATAGTTTAGAATGGGGAGAGTTATTTAGCAATTTTGCTTCCTTAAACCAAGAATTAATTTTTGGTTCAATCGGAATAATTTTTTTGCAAATCTTGTATGTTCTTGCTTCACTTAATAAAGTTGTTTTATCTATTATGAGATTTAAGCTTATAATTGCTTCATCAATAATACTTAACCATTTATTAATTATTACAGTGTCATTTTTTATGTTATTCTTTAATGCTTCAATTGCAATTTTAGCTATTGATATTGGGTTTTTAGCATCATGAGCCAATGTATGGGTAATTAACTCTAATTCATTATTATAAGATAGTTGTTGTTCCTGAGAACGAACCTTCTTAATAGCTATGTTTCTTTCTGTTACATCAATCGATGTATGAATAATAGCATAGGTCTTATTTTCGTCATTTACCAAAGCTTTATATTCGAAATCAAAGAATCTACGATCTTTAATCCCATTTCTAATTATATCAGCAGGGGTATCGGTGGCACGATAAGATATTCCAGTTTTCCAAACATTTTCAAGTATTTCGGAAAAACCTTCTTCTTTAAATGAAGGAAAGACTGCACTAAATGATTTACCTACAATATTTTCTTCTGCGGCCCACATATTTATCATTTCGTAATTGACAAATGCAATATTCAAACTTGGGCTATCATATATAGCAGTAGCTAATGGTGAATATGAAAGAATATCAAGTAAAAATTTGTATTTATTTTCAAGCATAAATATATCCAGGAACTTTATATGAATTGAATAAATATATTAAAATTGGAAACAGAAACCATGCCATGGGATTTTGAAAAAGTAGATGAAGAATAGGATTTAGAGGGCTATTTTAATGGGGATAAAATTAATTTTTAGAATTATAGATACTTTAAAAAGCAATCCCCAAACGGGGAGTTCGGGGAGCTTTGGAAAATGAATTGTTTATTAAAATAAACAAGTGCAAATTAATATAAATTGTAGTCTGAATTTTATAGCCTTTATTTCAGATGATTATATCTCTCAATATTGCATTCTATTAATTTTTCTTTTGTCTATTAGAGCGTATATTATAAACAGTAAATCCAATTACTAGAATAACTACGATGAAAAAATATATGTTTAATAAGCTAGAGTCCATAATATTCATCTAATTTTAAATATAGTTTGCTTGCCTTTAAGAAGCCAAGAATCAATAAAAAACCCGTATTTTTCGTTTTAAAAACCGTATTAAATATTTAAAATACTTATCTCAATTTGTGTTATAGGGATTATAAATCTCGTAGTTCCTTAATGTGTTGGTGGGCTTCAATTTGTTTAGAAAGTTGCATTTGTAAGATATCGACAAGATTTCTGTAATCATCGAGGCTTTCACTAAGAATTTCCTTATAAGTTTCTTTAAATTCATCTTCTCCACGTTCACAAGTATCTAATATTGCTTGCGAAATTGAAGGGGAGATGGCCGATTTAATATCCATCCAGATTCTGAATATTTTACCTGTCAAGTTTGTTCCTGATTCTGGCTCAACATGATATTGTTTTAATAATGGCTTTAATTCCATAATAAATTGTTGAGACTGCTCGATATAACTTTTAAATAAAGTTTGTAATTCTCTTAAGTTTGCATCAGCAGCAATTTCAATAGCTTTTTCATAGCCTTTAATTCGGTCATTATTAATTTCAATGGCTTCATTAAGTAGGTCTATTTTTTTATCTGTGTTTTCCATGATTTTAAATACTTTATTAATAAAAACCCTGAGCGTGAAATAGGTTTTATTTATTTATTAATCAAGTATTTATACTATAGGGTGAGCTATCTTATATAGATATAAATTACTTTAAAATTTCTAATAATTTCGTTTGAATTATTGATTTTCTATTTTTTAATTTTTTATTTCGCATTAACCAACTGTCTAGCTTTTCATTTTCAAATTCTTCAATAATTCTTGGAGCGATATAGTTTTTTTTCGCCACAGCAACAGTATTTCCTAGGTTTGAGGCTACAAATTCAACTAACTCTTTAGATGTTTTGTTTCTTTTTTGATTAGCTTGGTAGTTGTTTAATAAAAATTCAAGGCTTAAATAACAAGCATTCCAAGTACGAATAGTTTTATTGGTTGTGTTGATTGGATATATGTTTTGGAGATAGGAGTTTAAAATAGCAGGATTTATTTGTCGTATATTTCTGTTGTCATCATAAAATTGCAAAAATCTGCTTCCAGGTATTGCTTTAACTTTCTTAATTAAATTAAATAGAGCTTTGTCTTTAATTTGTTTTTCTTGTTTAACAGCCTTTTTACCTACAAATTTAAATGTGACTGTTCCATTCTTCAAACTGACATGTTTATTTTGAAGTGTTGTCAACCCATATGACCCATTAGATTTCTTATACACTTCATTACCCGGCCTTATTGAAGTTTTTAATATAATCTTTATGGCTAAAGCGGCAATAAAATTGACATCAATTTGCTTTTTATTCAAATCTTTGTTAATTCTTTTTATTAAGGTAGGCAAGCCTTTACCAAATTGATATAGATGAATGTATTTGTTTGTATTTTGATGTTCAATCCATCGATGATGGTAGATATACTGTTTTCTTTTTCTATCATCTAATCCGGTTGCTTGGATATGGCCATTATCATACGGACATATCCATACTTTTTTCCAATTCGGTGGTATTACTAATTTATTTATTCTAGCAATAATCTTTTGATTGGTTATTTTTTTATTCTTATCGTCAAAAAAAGAAAATCCTTTACCATATTTTTTCCTCGAAAAACCTTGTAAGTTACTGTCAACATATTTTAAGTCATTCCTTGAAAAAGATTTTTTGGTAAAGGATTTTGCCATTATTTTAAATTGTTCCTTATTGCATGGATTAGATTATTTTTATTCAATTGATGTCTGCCTTTAATGCCTGCATTTTTAGCTTCGGCTAACAATTCGATTTTAGTTTTACTTTCCAGT